>CAYXUO010000104.1:0-7257 GCA_964468335.1 uncultured Chryseobacterium sp.
GACGTTAAAATTAATACTCTAATTTTAAACTGTCTGAAAAAAGAAGCCATGTACCCCATTGCGCAAGCGGTATTGTCAAATTGCTATCATGTAATGTTTAGAAACTAGTTTAGCATGAATGGGCAAAGTAATCACCTACTTCGAGAGATAAGTGCTAAAATTCATTACTAATGAATCTCTCATGCGAGTTGAACCTGATTCTTAGTACAAAGTTTATGAATCTAATTAAATTGATGGTGTGCTAAATGTCACTATTTAGTAGATAATTGCTTTTTGTGACGATTATAAATTTCCCTTGTCATATTTAAGAAGCTAGCATTGATCCGATCAGGGAATCGTCGTACAAAAAATATATTATTCCTAAAGTGGTATAAAAGGCGCTCGTGATCATTCAATGTTAGAATATTGTTTATTTTTTCACCATCTAAAATTGTAAAATCTTCAAGTATACGGAGATAGATATCTTTTATTAAAATATTTTGAGACTGTAAAACAACTAGCTTATCTCGATCAATGCATAGAAATCTGGTTTCCTCTAAAGTTTCAAAGGATTCATGAGAAGATGTTGTATTTCTAAAACTTGACACATTGCATATGGAATTATTCTCAATAGCAATCGATCGAGTGTATTCGCGTTCCCGACAATTTCGTGTATAAGCCCTAATAGCACCTTGTAACACAAAATACATTGATTTACAAATCTGACCTTGCTCAAAAATTATTGTATTTTTTTTTAAAACGCCGATTTTAGAAATATTGCTTAATTCCTCAGCAAGCTCCTCATCTATGTTTAGAGAACTACTAAGCGCCCGTATGATTAGACTAGTTTCCATGGTCCTAAAAGCATATTATGAAATTAAGAAAACCGCTTTAAAAGCATTGAAAAGGGACTCTTTTATACAAATCATAAGCGTTATTACAGTATACCAAATATAATTTGTAGCGATAGATATGTCAAGAGGAAAATAACCTTTTTTTAAATACGAAATTTAATGGGCAAATGTGCCCCAATACCCCCGCTGCGCGAAGTGTCCTCACTTCGGGCCGGAGAACAACAAATAGTAGCTCCGCCATCCAAGAGCACCGACACCTCTATAACGCTATTTGTGTAGTTGAACGCATTTGAAGCCTGCATAGTTGAAGCCAAAAAAATGAGACGTGGTTATCCATAATTTCTTCACTTACAGGTTAATAAACCCTTGCACGTTTCTCAAAACCGATCTTGGGTTTGGCCGCGTCGCATCCTGGGGTCCCTCTCCAAAAAGACGGCGTTGTAATTTTGCTATGAGGTATTCAGTTCCCCCCCACTTTGGAACCTGCTTTTTCCGGCGATTCTGGGGTTATAACTAACAATTACTCCATCAGAGCATCCATTGAAATAGCGTACCTACGGCACGCCGAAAGATTCTGCTTTCAAATCGCTGCAAAGATGATGTTCCTACAGAACATAAACCCGCATAATTAAGGATAATATGATCAACGATCGTGGTTTTGTTTTCCTATTGCTCAAACTAACCGTGTCAAGGTTTCAAACCTTGACACGGTTCTCAGAACCCACATTGAGTTTGCCAAATAGCTCCCGCGGTCGCATATTGCAAGGACAGCATTGTAAAATCGCGTGGAGAAACAAGCCAACCTACAGGGTTATTCGATTATAGCGTACCTACGGCACGCCGGAACATTCTGCTTCCAATAACTACTCAGATGATGTTCCTACGGAACATTACCATAACTGGATTGAACCAAAACTATAGGTCCTGTGAACTCCCTGCTGCGCCAAGTGTCCTCACTTCGTGCCGGAGAACAACAAATAGCAGCTCCGCCATCCCAGATCGGCGGCACCTTAGCAACTCTATTTGCGGTAGCTGAGCGCAGGTAGGCCTGCATAGTTGAAGCCAAAGAAATGTGACGTGGTTATTAATAATTTGCTCGGACAAGGGTTAGACCTTTGCAATTTTCCTCAAAACCGATCTTGGGTTTACTGCGTCGCTACCTTCGTCCGCTCCCCGCAAGGACTGCCAGGTAATTGTGGAGAATAATATCACCCCTTCGGGGTTTCAATGCGATGGAACGTTACCTGAATCTATAATCATTTCACCCCTTCGGGGTTATTCTAACCTTCTAACCTTCTAACCTCTACGGTCTAAGGTCTCATATCTCATGTCTGGTATCTCATGTCTGATATCTATCCAGGTCTTGCCGTGTCACCACACCCACTCCCCGCCAGGACTGCCCCGGCAATTATAGAGAATAATGGCACCCTTTCGGGGTTCAATGCTATGGAACGATACCTGAATCTATAATCATTACGTTACCTGAATCAATAATCATTTCACCCCTTCGGGGTTATTCTAACCTTCTAACCTCTAAGGTCTAAGGTCTCATGTCTCATGTCTGATACCTCATGTCTGATATCTAGCCAGGGCTTGCCGTGTCACCACACCCACTCCCCGCCAGGACTGCCCCGGCAATTATAGAGAATGATGTCACCCCTTCGGGGTTATTCTAACCTTCTAACCTTCTAACCTTCTAACCTTCTAACTTTCTAACTTTCTAACCTTTACGCCTTCACGATTTTGCAGCTTACGCCTTCCCTACTACGCTGCTCTCCCCTCCAGATACTTCTGCCACTCCCACGTTGTACGCAAAGCTTCTTCCAGCGGGGTGTCGGCCTTCCAGCCGAGTTCCCGCTCTGCTTTGTTGGCATTGGCATAGGCGATGGTGATGTCGCCCGCTCGGCGGTCGCAGATCTGGTAGGGAACTTCTACCCCGTTGGCGCGTTCAAAGGCCTGCACGACTTCCAGAACTGAAAATCCTTTGCCGGTGCCCAGGTTGTAGATATCGACCAGTTTTTCTTCACTGGAGGACATGAGTTTTTCGAGTGCTTTTACATGGGCTTTGGCCAGATCCACTACATAGATATAATCGCGGATGGCGGTCCCGTCTTCAGTGGGATAATCATTGCCCCAGATATTCAGTTTCTCGCGGATTCCCGAGGCCGTTTGGGTTACGTAAGGCACAAGGTTATTAGGAATACCCAGCGGAAGTTCACCCAGCCTGGCGGAGGGATGCGCACCAATCGGATTGAAATAACGCAGAAGGGATACTTTTCGGTGGTGAGCCTCAGCAAAATCTTTAAGGATCTCCTCGCCCATCTGTTTGGTCTTGCCATAAGATGATTCGGGCGTTTTCATTGGAGTGGTTTCATCAATAGGCTGAACATCGGCCTGACCATATACAGTACAAGAGGAACTGAAGATGAAATTTGAAATATTCCGGACTTTAAATTCCTGCAGGATATTGATCAGCGTAAACAGATTATTTTCGTAATAGTCCAGCGGTTTTTCCTGGCTCTCTCCTACCGCTTTATAGGCGGCGAAGTTTATACAGCCGTCAATCTGATGGGCATCGAAAACCTGATTGAGCAATTCTTTTCTCTTAAGGTCGAAGGGATAGAAAATGGGTTTCTTTCCGGTGATTTCCTCAATATTGTTCAGGATAAACCTTTCTGAGTTGGACAGATCATCGACGATCACAACCTCAAAATTGCTGTTAAGGAGTTCCACTACGGTGTGCGAACCGATATAGCCAAGGCCGCCCGTTACAAGAATTGTCATAAAATAGGTGCTTTGGGCAAATATACAAAAAAGAAGTGCCCTGATAAATTCGGGACACTTCTCCAAAAATAAAAAAAAATTGAAAAAAAATTACTCACCCATTAAGGGATCTATCTGTTTGATTGGTATTAACAAATATATCATCTGTAATTATTTCATCCAATACGCTGATTTACGTAATTTTTTTATTTGTTTTATTTCATCACGCTAAATCCATTTGTTCTTGTACGCCAGGTTAATGATCTGGCTTCGCGAATTCAGGTGAAGTTTTTTGTAAATATTGTTCACATGTGTGCGCACGGTATTCGGACTGATAAACAGCTTCTCGGCAATCTGGACCGGCGAGAGACCCTTCACGATCTCTGTGAGGATTTCGGTTTCCCGGTAACTGAGCTGATAATCTTTGGGAGACTGCAAAGACTGTTCTGGCTGAACGCCGTCACTCAACAGTTTCATGGCGCGGCGCGCTATGGCAGGACTCATGGGGATCCCGTCATGCTCCACTACATTTCGGATGGCCTCTATAATATTCACTCCTTTGTCTTCTTTAAGCAGATAACCGCTGGCTCCGGCTTTAATGGCTTCAAATATCCGCTCATTGTCCTCAAAAATAGTAAGTACGATAAATTTGATTCCGGGGTACCGGATTACGGCACTGGAGATTGCCGCAATTCCGTCCAGTACAGGCATCTCCAGGTCCATAAGCACCACCTGCGGGTAATCCGACGAGGGAATACGTTCCAGCTGCCCAAAAAAATCATCTCCGTTCCTGGCTTCAAAATCTATGACGATATTACTGTTTGTAATTTTCTCCCGGATGGTGTTCCGGTTAAGTGCATTATCATCAACTATTGCAACTTTTATCATGATTGTGTTTTTATACTGCTAATGTACTCTTTGTTTCGCATTTGCTACTGTTCCTCAATCGTAATTTCGGTGCCTTCTGAGCCTGTTTTCATTTTCAGGTCAAAACCCATCTCATTGGCCCGGGCTTTCATATTACTGAGCCCAAACCCGATTGATCTTTCATGATCGTTAAATCCGTTACCATTGTCCCTAACAGTAAGCCTAAGCTTGTCCGTACTCTCAAAATGGATGTCTACCCTGTCTGCACCGGAATGTTTAACAATATTATGCAATGCTTCCTGCACAATCCGGAATACGCTGATGGATTTGGATGATTCCATACTGCGGTTTAAAGCGATGTTTTCGGTGATGTTTAACTGGATATGCGGAACGGTCTGAAAATACCTTACACTGTAGCTCAGCAGCCCTTCGTAACAGTTTTCTATGGTAGTTTCACGCATTTTAAGCACCCAAATGGTCTGCCTTAATAGACTCATGATCTGGTAGGAAATTTCGCGAATCTCCTTTATATCTCCGCCACGGTCACCATGTTTTTGCTCAAGATTTTCTATGCGCATGATAAGGCTTGTGGTATAGGCACCTATATTATCGTGCAGGTCGCGGCTGATCCTGCGGCGCTCATCTTCTATTTCCTCGTTTAATCTGGATTCATGCAGTTTTCGCTCATATTTGGAATGGTAGTACTGATAAATAATAAAACTACTTAAAGCAATCAGCGTTATAACTATAATCAGGATAAACCACCACCGCATATAGAATGGAGGGCGTACAGTGATGATAAAATCCTGCGGCTGCACCTTTTCATAACCGTCCTGGTTTTTGCTTTTAACAGATAAAACGTGTGGCCCCGGATTGAGGTGAGGTAACTTCAAAGCTTCTCCATCCCTGAAAGGGAGCCAATCTGCTCCTTCCAGTTTATAGTAAAGCTGAGATTTGTCCAGAAAATCTTTGTCCACTGTTTCGAAGGTGAAAACTGTAAGCCTATTGTCCGGCACCAGGCGGATTTGCGTGGACGGTGGCAAAATTTCCCCGTCGGCTTCCACACGCAGGAGTCGCGGACTTTCCACTTTTTTGTTGGGAATGATATCGCGCATGTCAAATACCGAAAGTTTGTCTTTAGTCGCGGTCAGCAGCTCATCCCGCTCCGGTATATAATGCGCATAGGTGATAAAGGAACTGTTACCGCCTGCACCGTTGAAAGAACCGAAAGGCCGAAGTTCTCCCTTCACCTTTTCCATTATCATGGTGTTTGTGACAACCCATAGCCTTCCCTGTCTGCAGCGGAAAATATTTCTCACCTGATTACCGGAGAACCCCTGCTGACTGCTAATATTTAAAACAGGTTGGTCATTCACTCTGGCCGAAAGACCGGTAGGAGAACCCAGCCATAGGGTATCCTTCTCGCGGTATAGATAATTGATGTTATTGGACTTTAAACCATTTGCCCTGCTGTAGTTTTTTATATACTTCAGCTCATCATTGAGTTCCGAGTAACCGGATTCGTATGAAGTGGCAAAATAATTTCCGTTAAACCCTCTAAACACATTTTCTACCGTGTTGAAAACCGGAAGTCTGATATTACTGAATCCCTGGCCCTGCTGTAAATAAAGTCCATTGCCATAAGTTGAAAATGCGATTTTACCGGCTTTGGTCTTAAAAATCCTGGAAATGCCGCCATTGATACGGTAGCTTTTCATCAGGTTGATTTCCTTTCCCTGAAACCTGTAAATATTAAGACCTTTAAATGTGCCCACATACAGTAGATCCTCGTCCAGCAGCAGGGACAGCGCATCACTTCCCAAATCTGATTTGGATTCAATCTTCTGCGCATTCAAAACGTAAACATAGCCTCGGGAGAGAAGGTAGTATTTGTTATTGTAAAAACTGATTGACCTCACTTTTCCGTTCTCCAGTGGGTAGGTCTTACGCTGCCCGTGGCTGCGTATAAATGAAAAGCCGCCACCCAGTGTGGAAAAGTACAGATGACCTTCGGATGTTTTATGAAAGTCAGTCAACATATTACTTTCCAGCCCATTCCTTTCACTTATGGTATCAAGGATAATATTGTTTATTGAACGGATAATGCCGGTACCTGATTCCGGACTGTATTTAATCCCTCTCTGGAAGCTTTGAGTCCGCTCTTTTCGGAATCTTTCTGTAGCCACCAGAAGCTCTCTGCCATTCTTTATAACAAAATACTGCTTAACGCTCTGTCTGTTCTCCTGTTGCCGGGGATAGAGCTTCAGTACCCGGCTAAGGTCCCGGTTGCTGATGGCATAGATAAAAGGCTCGCCCTCACTGGCATACAGGGTAAAATCCGGATGTATATCGGAAGGGAATAGACCGTAGGACAACCCCTTGGTACTGAGATTCGGGTAGCGGTGAGTAATGCGCATCCGGTCTGTATTGAAAAATACCGGATCGCCTCCAACCAGACACAGAAAAAGACCAGACCTGCCGTCAGAAGCTACATGTGCGACATAATTGCCGGGCAGTCCGCCAGTGTCGGCATCATATAGGTTAAAACGTCCGTTGGAATAACGGACAAGGCCTTTATCAGTACCGAACCAGAGAAAGCCCTTATGGTCCTGGGTAATATTAAAGATATAATTGGTGGGCAGCCCTTCATTTTCCGTAATATTTTCAATTACGGACGCATATTGCGCATTGCCGGACTGCCAGCACAGAATAAACAGTATAAGCAACGCGCCAAAGGATGGCTGCCATCTGGAATTCGGGTATTTATGGGTAACAATTGTACCACTTTGCATAG
>CAYXUO010000105.1:0-7234 GCA_964468335.1 uncultured Chryseobacterium sp.
ACATGGGCCCTGGTTAATTCATGGCTTATTCTGCCGGAATTTAATCCTGGCATTTTCACAATCAGCATGTTGTTTGTTACTGCTCTTGTACTGCCGTTTGACATTCGCGATATGAATGATGATGATGTAATTACCTTTCCCCGGCTTATTGGCGTGCTGCACACTAAATATCTTGCTTATCTATTGGTTTCAGCAGGCGCTTTAGTTTCAGTTTTTACATTGGAAGAAGCTTTTATGGTTTCATTTCTATTTACTTCCTTAATCACTGCTATATTGATTTACTTTTCTGAGAACAGCAATAACGATTCTTACTTCTCAATTGGCGTAGAATCGTGTTCGGCTCTGCCACTATTGTTGTATATTTTTTACCTTTACAGTAAATTTTAAGGATGGAAAACCTGGATGACATAAAATTGAAATTGATACAAAGAGTCTGCGAATCGGATAATTTACATCTGCTGTCTGCCTTTCTTAAAAATATAGAAAATAAATCGGTCAATTCGGTTTCAGAGCCTGATTCAACTTATCGAAACGAAGAGCCAATGACCGATGGAGAGGTGGAAGAATATTTTCGGGAAGAGGAAATGGTTTTACCGCCAGCGGTCCTGGAAATGATTCAACAGGGCATAGACGATGTAAAAAACGGACGGGTCCATAGTAATGAAGATGTTGAAAAATATTTTGAAGAATGGTTAAAAGATTAATGTGGGCAACGACTGCAAAGATTCAGCGAAAGGAAATTTTAGAATATTGGACAAACAGAAACAAGTCTAAATCCTATTCCAGAAAACTGAATAAACTGTTCAAGGAGTGCGCTGAAATGATTACGCGATATCCCGAGATAGGCGTCGAACTCCCAGATCAGAACTGCAGAAAGAGATTAATCCGCGACTTCTACTTTATATACACGAGCACCGAAAATGAAATTGAGATAGTAACCATTTGGGACACAAGACAAAATACTGAAAAGCTTAAAAATACTTTAGGATTATGATCCTTAAAAAACTTTCCCTTCTCAATTTCAAGAACCATCAGGAAAAAACCTTCCAATTTTCACCGCAAATCAACTGCTTTGTAGGCAATAACGGCGCGGGAAAGACGAATGTACTGGACGCCCTGCACTACCTGTCTGTGGGTAAAAGTTTTCTGGGCAATACCGATCTGAACAATATCCGGACGGACGAAGATTTCTTTACTGTGGAAGGCACCGTGCACGACGGCGAAAAGGAAAACATCATCAAAGTCCAGATGCCTCGTGAAGCAAAGAAGATCATCAAGAAGAACGATAAAACATATGACCGCATGGCAGATCATATCGGATTTCTGCCCAGCGTTATCATTTCACCTTACGACTCGAACCTTATTTCCGATTCCGGCGAAAGCAGGCGCAGGTTTCTGGACGCTATGATTTCGCAAACCGATTCAGATTATCTGTTCAACCTGATCCAGTATCAAAAAACAGTTCAGCAACGGAATGCTTTGCTGAAGAGTTTTGCCAAAAACCGGTATTTTGATATGGACAGCCTGGAAATTTACGACGACCCACTAGTAAAATTCGGTACTGCAATATTTGAAAAAAGACGCGGTTTCACCGATTCCATTATGCCTCTAATACAGAGCTATTATGAAATCATCTCTAAGGGCCGGGAACAGGTAACCGTGGATTATGAATCTGATCTCCGGAGTGAAAGTTTCAAATCTTTGCTTAGCAACAATATGGAAAAAGACCGTATTCTCACGTACACATCGCGGGGAACACATAAGGACGATCTTGTTTTCCGGATGAACAGCGCTTCACTGAAGAAAGAAGGCAGTCAGGGCCAGCAAAAATCATTTCTGATTGCCCTGAAACTGTCCCAGATGAACCGTATAAAAGAGTTGACAGGCAAAACCCCCATTCTGCTTTTAGACGATATCTTTGATAAATTGGATGATACCCGGGTTTCACAACTCATAGAACTTGTAAACCGTGAGCATTTCGGGCAGATTTTCATTACAGACACGCATAAAGAAAGGACTGAAAGCGTGGTGAAAAAAATAAATGAGGAAAGCAGGATTTTTGAGATTTGAGCTGCGGTGCGGGATTCGCGCTTCGGGGATGTGGAATGTGGAATGTGTGCTGTCTTTGTATTATACATTGTTCACTATTTAAACAACAGATTATGAGTTACCGCAACCTGGATATCTACAAGATCAGTTTTGATCTGTTCATTGAGACGCACGGAGCTTCGCTGCTTCTTCCAAAATATGAGCTTTTTGAATTAGGCAGTCAACTGAGACGTTCCTCAGATTATGTTGTCTCAAACATTGTTGAAGGTTATGGACGCAGAATATATAAAAGGGAATATGAGCGATTTCTGATATTCAGCTCTTCCAGTAACGATGAAACCATCGCCCATTTGGAAAAAATCATTCATTTTTATCCAGACCTGAAAACTAATTTTGAAAATCTGCACTCACCATATGACCTTTTGGGCGGAAAGATAAATAACTACTTAAAATGGGTGCGTGAGAACTGGAACAGCTAAATAACCAGTTCTAAGCCCGTGAATCCACGTCCCGCAACTCGAACCTCAAATCCCGAATCTCAAAACCCCGCAACAATGAAAAGGAAAAAAAACAGAGAATTCCAGTCCTCAGACCTGGTGAAATCATTTGCCAGGATACATGGATTTGAAGAAAAACTTATGGCTTTTGAAGTCAAGGATTATCTGCACGAATATCTGAACGGTGATCTTTATCAGGAAATTGAATCGGTGAATCTGAACCGGAAAGTGCTTGAAATAAAAATAAAATCACCGCTTTTAAAGAACGATTTCCGCATGAGGAAAACTTTCTTTCTTCAAAAATTCCAGGAGAAATTCGGAACCGACAGTTTTAACGCTCTTGAGATTTTGTAGAGATTGTTTTTTCCATCATTTCCTTGGCACGGCTGTCCAGGAATGAACGTATCGGAAAAAAGAACCTTAAAGGATTCTTCAGGAAATATCTGAAGATTTCCCTGCCAATCTCCTTTACCTCACCAAAATTTACTTTACGCGAGCGGAATGCCAGCACCATTGACAGTCCGAAACTGACTGCGAAGTTAAAGAAGCCGATGATGAACACAGTGATCACCGAAATCCACAACGTGTAGGAAGATACTGAGAATTCAAGGCCGTACAGACCTAAGGCTACGTTTCCGGCTGCAAAAGTAATGTGACGGATGTCCAGGTCCAGACCCAGAAAAGAGCCAATAGGACCCGTGGCGCCCAGGAAAACACCAAACCACAAGTTAGACACAATCCCGGGCCAGTTTCTGGCGTAATAACCGGAAGCCGATTTGGCTATCTTAGGTCCCAATATCTGAAGAATGAGCGGGTTTTTCGCAATCCTCTTGGGTATCTGATAAAACACGGCGTTATTGGCCACATTTCCGGAAATAATACCTGAAATAAACAGGTAAAAACCTGCTATACAGGCGTGAAGGATTGCTTTGGAGTTAAATGGATCATGATCATTAAGAAGTTTCGCCGCTTTTTCAGCAGCAAAATTCTCCTGAAAAAGGACCTCAAGTCCATAAATGATGGCCAATGCAACCGGAAATGACCAAAGAACATTTCCTACAAATGCAATGAATTGTGAGCGGAATAATTTGGAAACCAAATGTGCAAAATCTGAATAGTTTTTCTGTGTATTCTTACCTTCAGAAAGAACTTTGGCCATTGTAGCGGCCGTCATTGCCGGCTGTTTGGTGGCCAGGGTAAACTTCATCAGGAAAATCATGATGAATCCCATGGCATAGTTCACCGAATATAAAAGGGCGTGCGAAAAATCACTGCCCGGTATTAGTCCGTAAAAAAGTTTTAGTACAACCAGAGCACCCACTATCACACCGCCGCCGCTGGCCATCCAAAACATCTTTGTATAATCACGGAATGATGATGTAATATAATGGGTACCCGTTTGCGCGGTATGATTGGTAATCAGGTGAGACATCAATGTACTGCTGTCGGACACCAGCTCTCTCAGATTGTTCTTGTGCGATTTATACTCCAGAATATTAAACACAAGGTCCCTGGACTTCTGCAGCACATCTTTTTCATCATCAATAACCAACAGGTTCAATATATCCTGTATCCTGTTCAGTTGCTGACGTATTTTCAGAAGTGACTGATTGATCTTGCCGGAGATACCGTATTTAGATGAGTTTTTAAAGGCGAGGTCAGTAAAATTCAAACATTGAGTAAGATACACTTTCACCTGTTTAAACTGCGCGTCACGGGATCTGAGCTGAAAGTCCGGATTTTCTCTGTACTCCTTGGTCAGGATATCCATTTCGTCCTGAAGTGCAAGAAAAGGGTTATCGAAATTCTTATATTCCGGAACCATATTGGAAACTTCTACGTCCAGAGCATTACCTATGACCCGCCAAGCCAGGATATTCATGGCAAAAAAAAGCTCCCTTTTAACGGTTTTCTTGATGATAAGTGAAGAGATTTCCAGCATACGGAAAAGTTCATCCATATCCTCCTCATGAACATTACGGAAATAGGCCAGGTCACGGGACGTCCGTACCGACACATAATCGATAAGGTGCCAAACAGTATCCTCACTTTCAACCGGTGGCAGGATTTTGTTGAGCATCCGTTTCCGGAACTCGGGAAAAAATGCATTTTCCGAGAGAATATTAGCCTCAGTAAGGGAAAGGTTAAAAGTTTTCCCGCTAAAAATATGATGGATGTAATACCTGAAATGCTCTAAAATTTCCGGATTCTCACGAAATTCATTCAGAACTGCACTAAAATCTGTCCTGCGCATGCTTTCCAGAAGTTCATGCAGTGGCTCCAAGGATTTCGTTTCATTCCTGAAACTGAAATACTTTTTTAGTACAGCGTTAAATGTATTCTTGCCTGAATTGAAAATCCCCATCGTATGCAAATATACTATTTCAGCGTCACATTATTCATCTGCCGCATAATCCAGCTATGGCGGTTTCGAAGGTATTTTGAGGGATTATGCGGATCGTATTTCTTAGGATTTGGCAGAATGGTTGCAATCCAGGCGGCTTCACTTTTTGTAAGGTTTTTTGCGTTTTTTCCGTAATAATAGTGCGCTGCGGCCTCAATACCGAATACGCCACGCCCCATTTCAATAGAGTTCAGGTAGCGGTCCAGTATGACGTCTTTGCCCCAAACTAACTCAATAATGAAAGTGTAAACGGTTTCCAGGCCTTTCCGGAACCAACTTCGTCCCTGCCACAGGAACACATTTTTAGCAGTTTGCTGTGAGATGGTACTTCCGCCTTTAACCTTCTTACCTTTTTCATTGTCCTTATAGGCCTTTTCAATGGCCTTATAGTCAAAACCGTTATGAATAAAAAACTTCTGGTCTTCCGCAGCGATCACTGCTTTTTTGATGTGGCTGCCCATCTCACTGTATGGGATATAATCACGTTCAAGCTTACCGTAATCCATGATTCCGCCAATTTGGGTTAAAGTAACCGGTGGGTTCAGGAATTTTCCCCACACAATAAACAGGATATTGGCCAGGATCAGGATGAAAATAAACTTCTTTATTCTTTTGAACATAGGTGGAACGGGGCTTTTGAGGAATATTTATCAGCAATTAATGATTTTGCAAAAATAGAAATAATAACTACTTAAGTTCCCTGTGATAGGTTAAATTATAACCGGGAAGAAGATCGGGATAAAAAATCCTTATATAGTCTTTCAGAACAAGATCAGCACGTACTACCCCACTTTCAAAAAAATCATTTGATCTGCCGCGTTCCTTCTGTATCACTGTATAAATCCTGCCCCTTTCAAATACACTCATCCTGGAGTAGTTGATGTTTGCCCTCAATAGATCCTGACGGGACTTGTGGTTCCCCGCATTTACCCAAATACCGGCATTCTGCGATTTTGAATAAACTTCCTCAAAACTTTGTGCTTCAGCACCGGCACTTTTGCTGTCCGCATTTATATATATGCCATTTGCATCTTTAATCAACTTTGCAATACTACTCTGGCCGCCAGGCAAATACCACTGGCTGCCATACATCTCGTTGGCCAGAACCGTAGGTCTGTTTTGATGACCTGAAGCAAGCACTACCAAAGAATCATAGGTGTGTTTGATATTTTCAAATTTTTTCTCAGCACGCTCTCCATGCCCGAGAAGCTTACCCACGACCAGCAGATATCTGGTTTTGGACAAAGCATCCTTTTCCAGATATTCATCGAGAAAGATGACGTGAATGCCATTCTTTTCCAGCAGTTCATAGGTATTGACGAAGGCAGCAATCCGGTTGGTAAATACGGCATCCGGTTTAAGTGCGATAATTTTTTCAACATCGTACTTTTGCTCGTTTCCAACATTCTGAATTTCTCCAGCTTCAATTAACTCATGGATTTTCGAAGAATAAACATATTCGGGGCTGGAAATACCTGCTATGCTGCTTTCCAATCCCAACTCTGTAAAATATCCCACCAAACTTGCATTAAGAAGCACCACGCGACTGAATGGCAGTTTTTCGGCCGGGAATCTGTAGGTGGAGGCTCCGGAGTTTAAAGTAAATCCGTCTGATCCCTCTTTAAATTTAACAGATCCGGACACAATGGTCCAACCTTCATTGCCGGTCTCCAGCTTCTTGGTGCAGGCGAAAAAGAAAAAAAGTGCAATTATTAGAAAAATTTTTGCTTTCATTCTTCAAAGGAATCAAAAAATTGCTATATTTGCAAACCGAAAAACGGCCTCGTGGCGCAACTGAATAGCGCATCTGATTACGGCTCAGAAGGTTACAGGTTTGAATCCTGTCGAGGTCACTAAAGTCTGCAAGTTTTAAGCTGCAGACTTTTTTTATTGAGTTTACTGAGACTCAAAATATTGTTTTTAAAAAAATTGGTACATTTGCTTCAGATACAAAAACACAGAGGCTGAAAAGAAGTTCTTAACCTCTTAACAAAAGATAATGAGAAAAACCGTTTTACTTCTAACCACCTTATTTTCGCTTTCTGCATTTGCCCAGATCAAGGTCCTGAAAAACGACAACCTGATTGAGGTAGGCAAGGAAAATTCTGTTGCACTGTATAAGAAGCAGAATAAATACACCTTCAACTATCAGGATATTAACACCAGTAATCTGAATACTTTCCGGTCCTTCTATTTTCACGACCTGAACAAAGATTTTGAGCAGCTGTATAAACTGGTTTCTGACGGCTTTATTGATATGCCTATGGGTGAGATCCAGCTGGAA
>CAYXUO010000106.1:0-7124 GCA_964468335.1 uncultured Chryseobacterium sp.
TTTAATTGAGTCCTTATTAATAAATCGCTGTATTTTTTGCAAAATTACGACAAATTATTAAACAACACAATATGTAGAATATATTAACGATAATTTAACGCTTCGTTATGTTCACCCTAATAATTACAAAGTAATTGAATCTTTTGTTTTTGATTCCTTGGAATTTACAGCTTTTTCCGCGCGTGGTAATTTATCCTTCTCCTTTCTTTTAAAGATGGTATTAAAACTTTTACTCCACACCACGCCACCTCCATACGTTTGGTTGGCCGCACCATTGGATCCGCCGCTGCCCATACCGATATTCATTGGTTTAGAATAACCACGAAGTACCAGTGTACCGTCATTCTTCTTACTAACATCAATTTCTACGGTACCCTCTCCTGAAAGTAAATCAGTGTCGGTACCCTCGGTACCCCTGGACAGAGGTATGCCGAGACCTGTTTTTACCTTTACGCGTGGCGAGAGGTCAAAGCTCACGCCGGCATTGGCCCGGTCACCGGTATTGGAGGCCTCATCGCCACGAACATAATTCAAATCGATCTGAAATTCATTACTTATTGTGTTGAGCACAGAACCCAATTGACGGAAGAGAAGATTATAACCTGTGTTTTCGGCAATATTACTTACATCCAGACCGGTGGCGGTAGTGTTAAAGCGGTTAAGAAGAAGTATTGAGCCGAACTGTATCACCTTTTCATCTTCCTGATTCATCTTGGAAGCAAGGGTTTCACGAATTTGGCTGGAAACATCAACTGCAGAAACACCAAGCTCGATTTTAGGATTGTTCAGGGTTTGCGTAATCCTGGTCTGCAGCAGTACATTAACCGGCTGCAGGAAACCCACTCCCAAGTAATCGCCTGTGTTGGAGACCGTTCTCATATAATTGGCCGTAATATCCAGGCCAGGCGTCAGAGGATCGCCGTCCCAACGAATACTGCTGCCCTCAACAATCTGGAAAGTACGGTTAAGTACCGCTTTTGAAGTAAAGGTTCCATTCTCAACAATGTAAGAGCCATTCATCTCAATATTTCCCGTACGTGCCATCAGGAACCTCAACTCATCAGACTCACCACGCACTGAAATATTTCCTATATCATCTCCTACCAGTACATTTACCGTGGTCCCTCTGTCTACCGCGAGGTTAAAATCAATATTCATATTGGCACCGGATCTTTTTTTATCTTCCAGGCTAATCACCCCTTTATCATCTCTCTGCAGAAACCTTAACATCTTAAATTCCTCTACATTGGAAGTGGAATTTGAATTAAAGGTGAAGACACTGTTATTGAGCGCTCTCATATTAGGAGTCTGTATGCTCAGCGCCTTTACGGGACCGGACACATAGAGGTCGCCCTGCCCGTAAATCCTTCCCCAAAACAAATCATAATCACTTTGAGTTGTATTTAGCATCAGAAGGTTATCTGCCCGCATAATAAGTTCGACGGCCATTGAGGCGAGGGTTTCAAAATAGATCGCACCGGAAATGCTTCCACTGGAGTTATTTCGTCCGTCCCGCACGCCAATGTTGTTCAGGATTGCACGCCCGCGGGACAGTGGGATTACAGTATCTTCAAAGGAATAATCTACACCTGTGAAATCGAGTTTCAAACCAAATTTGCTCATGGCAATGTCACCGCTGTAATCGATATCCTTTAGTGTACCGCTTACGGTAAGAACTCCGTTCGCATAACCCCTCATATTACTGAAAACGCCTTTTACAAACTGATTGGCAAATTTCAGGTCGAAGTCTTTCATATCCGCCTTAATGTCAATTGTTGGCGACGCTGTATTATTATCTATAGTACCGGTAACCAGCAGATTATTATCGCCGATAATTCCGGTTGATATTACCTGTGCTTCGATATCAAAGACGTTGGGTACCGAAGAGTTTTTAGCATTAATCACTATGTTCCCCAGGTCCTCACCGTTCATCGTAATACGGTCTACCTGCAAATCTACCAAAGGCTCCAGATTGTTTTGGTTCATGGTAATATTGATGCTTCCGTTTGCAACGCCCTGGATGTCCAGCGAATTACCGCCGGCCTGCATTTCCAGGATCTTTGCAATCTGCATATTTTTCACCTCTGCCTCTGCATGGAAATCCTTAGCCGACTTAAAAGTTGCAGTCCTTACGAGGAGCTCGCTGTCGTCAGAGAAAAGCCGAAGATTTTCAATCAGGAAATCCTTTGTTGCTTTACGGTAGGTAATGGAATGATTTAGTTGAGGACTTGTATCAATACTCCAGGTTACATTATTAAAATTGACTGAGGTGGGATCAAAACGTACGATATAGTCCCCGGCAGCATTTGTAGACTGGTTAACATTTATACTGTAGGTTTTCAGTTCTTCACTTACTTCCTCCGCAGGGCTGCCATGCTGAAAATTGGTGGCCAGACGCAACAGTTGGTTGTTTTCATTCCGTCCTGTAACCGTAACTTCCTTAAAGACATTATTACCGTATTGCGCGCGGTCTACCTTCGCAAAAATCTGCTCTTCCAGATTTGCAGTATTTATACGGACAACAAGATTATTTACCGTAGCGCTGTCCCGGCTCACCAGGTCACTTTGGGTAATCTGATACTCAGGATTTACAGCGGCAAGCGCCCGGTCCGCATCTGTAATTTCCTGCTTTTTGGTCAAATAATACTTCAGTTCTTCGGCATCCAGGTTTAAGACAAGATTATTCGCATCGCCGTCATAAGAACCGTTTACAAATGCCCCACGCGGGATTCTGAGATCAGGCATGAAATAATTCACCAGATTCTGACGGATATTAAATTCCATATTGAATTTTTGACCGCGGTACAAACGGCGTGGCGGTGGACCTACCAGGATTTTGTTGAGTCCGTTTTCCACCATTCCCGGCAAATCACCTAAATTATACCGTCCTGTAATCCTGCCGTTCACTGCCCCGGGAGCATCTACTACTACCACCCGGTTACCGTTTTCAAAAAAGGCCTGAACTTTCGCGTTTGGAATGTTAAACTTCTGCGTGGCTGTAGCGAAATTCAAATTATTGAGTTCCGCATCCAGGTTCATATCATTCAGGCTGGTCATGGCAATTTTACCGTCAATTTGCCCACTCATTATCTGAGTGCCTGCTGCTCCTGTAAAATAATTCAGGTTCAGGTAAGCAATATCAGCATTGACATCAGCCAAAATTCGGGAGGTTCGAAAATCAATAAGTCCTTTCACCTCAGCACGTGCCTGATCATCATTCACCTTCACGATTCCATTGTAAGTTCTGCGGTCCAGCAAACCGTCCAGCGTAACATTATTAATTACCTTATCCATAATTTCTATGCTGGCGATTTGTGACTGGGTACGGATACGCATCGTATTTACATCAAAGCTCTGGCCGTCCACATTGAACTTGCCTGTGATTAAACCCACCTGCTTATTTTTTGTTATAATAGATGTGTTCAGATCAAAAACCTCGGCATATCCGCGATATTTGGGCATATCTGTACTGTAATCACTAAGGTAGAAATTCCGGATGTTGGCCCGCCCAATACCGGTAATGAGATTCCCCCGGGGCACATAGATCTGCTCCGGCATGACCCTGGCTGCCCCCCGGTATCTGAGCCTTCCGAAATCATCAGCAAAATTCTTCATCTTTTCGGAGATGAAGGTGGGCAACATGGCCTTTAAACCCACATACGTAAAATCGGTGGACAGGTCGTTGCTTTCAATAACGAATTTGCCATCCAGCATATTGCTGAGCTTCATGGTTCCGGTACGGATACTTACGTTGCTGTTACCCAAAACAAAGTTGTTCAGGTAAAAGTTATTAAGGGGGCCGGCCATCCCGCCGGAAATATTCACCGGCTTATAATTGTCCCATTGGGTTACAAAATAACTGATATCATAACCGCTGATCTGACTACCCTGTTTCATGAGCATTTCCCAGCGGACTTTGTTGGAAAAATCGGCCCACGAACCATTGTTAAGGTTAAATTTTACATCGCCCTGCAGCAGCGTGTAGTCTGTAAGAAGAGTAAGGTCACGAAGTGAAAGAAAATCTTTGGTGAGAGAAATATCTGCGGAAAAAGTGTCCACAGTATGTTTCTTGCCCCAGCGGGTCGTATTAAAATTAAGATTATTTACCTGGGCGAATATGTCACCCCCATTTACACGCACACTTGGTGCCCGAAGGTTCAGGTTTTTAGCTACAAGCCATTTCCCCTGATCACCTTCACTGTTTCTGTTGATGATTGACACTTTGGAATTGACCAATTCTACGCGGGAATTAAGCAAAAAGGGAGGTTTGGTGGGATCTGCTTTCTTTCCGGAGTCAAAGTTTCCCATATAGCGTACAAAGTTTGCTATACTGTCCCCTTTATAGGTAATGACTTTAATATCAGCCTCAGTAAGGGTTAAAGCATCGAAACTAAGTGAGTTGCTGCTGCCGCTTATCGCATTACTGGCCAGGGCAATCCAATTGGAGTTGGCCCGAAACTCACGGACCTTTATAAACTCTAGACCTTTATAATCCTTGATGGTGAGACCGCGAATGGTGACATCGCCAAAATAATCCACATGAACACCGCGTGTAGTCATTTCTGCTTTAAAATCCTGATTCAGGATCTCCAGGGCCTGATTGGCTGCCCACCGTTTAGTAACAGGTAAATTAACCGCTACAAGTGCCAGTAGAATTAACGACAGACTGAACCAGAAAACAATCAGCAGCAGTTTTACCCACCACCGCACGCTTACAACATCCTTGGCAGCCTGTTCTACAATAGCACCTGCTGAGCCTACAGGATCCTGTACGACATCGGAGACTACCTCCTTTACCTGTTCCACTTTTTCGCCGATCTTTTCGGGAATAGTATTTGAATGCTGCTCGTTACTGTTTTTATTATTCTCTATATTTGCCATTGTAATGAACGAGTCAATAATTTTAGGGATAGAGTCGTCCTGCGACGATACTTCTGCGGCGGTTATCAGAGGTAATGAAATCCTCTCCAATATTGCAGCCAACCAGGAAATACACAACTTATACGGCGGGGTTGTCCCCGAACTGGCTTCCCGTGCGCATCAGCAAAACATTATTCCGGTAGTACAGCAGTCTATAACCAGAGCAAATATACAACAAAATGACATTGACGCTGTAGGTTTTACCAGGGGCCCCGGTCTGTTGGGATCACTATTGGTAGGAACCTCCTTTGCTAAATCACTGGCTATGAGCCTTAATGTCCCTCTAATTGAAGTAAACCATCTGCAGGCCCATATTTTAGCGCATTTTATTGCCGATGCAAATCCTGTGCCCCCAAAATTCCCTTTCCTGTGCCTTACCGTAAGTGGCGGCCATACCATGATTGTGTTGGTTAAAGACTACTTTGATATGGAGATCATTGGTAAAACACCCGACGATGCCGCCGGCGAAGCTTTTGATAAGATCGGCAAAATTTTTGGGCTGGATTATCCGGCCGGTCCGATTATAGACAGGATGGCCAGGGATGGCAACCCAGTTTCTTATGAATTCAGCAAACCGAAGATGCAGGATTACAATTATTCATTCAGTGGAATCAAAACATCTGTCCTGTATTTCATCCAAAAAGAGATGAGGAAAAATGCGGAATTCATCAGTGAAAACATCCATAACCTTTGTGCTTCGGTTCAGAAAAGCATCGTTGACATCCTGATGCAGAAGCTGATTAAGGCAGCCACAGAACTTAACATCACTGAAGTCGCAATTGCGGGTGGTGTTTCGGCCAATTCAGCGTTGAGGTTGGCTATGCAGGAAACCGGACAGAAATTAGGATGGAATATCTATATACCAAAATTCGAATATACCACAGATAACGCCGCAATGATCGCCATGGTGGCAAAATTCAAGTATGAGCGCGGTGAATTTGCTGACCTTTCAACTTCAGCGGCAGCCCGCTACGACCTGGTGTCGGATTTCAAAGAGGGTAAGGTAAACTGATTTTTAAGTAAAGTATGAAATTATTTTTTGGCGAAATATTTCCCGAGGTTAAAATTGATGAAGACGAGCAGCTTCACATCCTGAAGGTGCTGCGGATGCGTGCCGGTGATGAGATTACAGTTACAGACGGAAAAGGAAACGCAGCGTCCGGCCAACTTATTCTGGAAGGAAAGAAAGTAACCTTAGCTAATGTAGAAATCCTGCCCCTGGCCCCAATATTTTCTCCTTACCTGCATATCGCAATTGCACCTACCAAAAATATAGACCGCACGGAATTTTTTGTGGAAAAGGCAACCGAAATGGGCGTCAGCGAGATTACTTTCATCCTTTCCGAAAAGTCCGAACGGCGGAATCTGAATTTTGACAAGATACAGAAACAGGTTATCGCGGCATCTAAACAGTCACTCCGTTTCCATTTTCCGAGGGTGAATAATCTGACCAAGCTTTCAGATTTTGTTCAAAATCAGAAAACTGAGGAAACCTTTGTTGCACACTGCGACCCTGCTTTTGAAAGGACAGATTTGAAAAAAATCCCTTTGCTCCAAAAAATGACCTTCCTTATCGGCCCTGAGGGCGACTTCAGTCCTGCGGAGATTAAAATACTGGCAGAAGAAGGCATCAACGCAGTTTCGCTGGGAAGTCAAAGATTACGGACTGAAACGGCGGGTACCTTTGTCGCTGCCTGGAATTATGGGCGGATGATTGGGATTGACCTCATAGAATAATTAAGGAAACTCTTTGTCTGAAATCTCGGTTCTTGATTCTTGATTCTCGACTCTTGATTCTTTCTTAACCACAGAGGTGACAGAGGCTTTCACAGAGGCCACAGAGATGCATTTTATAAATGCAAATTTTGACTTTTCGGTGACTTTTTAAGTGTTTAGTTCTATAATCGCTTATTCCGGAATTAATAAACTGAATGTCTGAAATCTGACGTCTGATTTCTAAAATCTTAGCTCCTGGCTCTTGATTCTTGATTCTATCTTAACCACAAAAAGCATGGGAATAAATATTAGCCCGCAGATTTGCCTAATACATCCAGCATCAAAAAACACATAATGCAGGGTTGTAGTTGAATCAACTTAAACGGGAGGGCCTGCTTCCACTTCATTTTGTAAACAAGACAGCAACGAGGGCATTTTGGAGGGTTGTTAGCCGTAATATAACCAATTAAGCTTTTTGCGATCCGGAC
>CAYXUO010000107.1:0-254 GCA_964468335.1 uncultured Chryseobacterium sp.
GACGGACTTCAACCTTAAAATTTTTCCGGTTATGAAAAAGAATCTTCTACTATTGCTTTTCCTGATAACTGCGACTTTTTGCTTCAGTCAAAAGTATGCTACCAAAACAGGCAGGATTCACTTTGAAGCATCTGTGCCTCTATTTGAAGACGTGGACGCTACAAATTCGCAGGTTATTACAGTCCTGACTGCTGCCACAGGTGAAATTGCAAGTGTGGCCCAGGTGAAAAATTTTAAATTTAAGACACCTCTGA
>CAYXUO010000107.1:264-7087 GCA_964468335.1 uncultured Chryseobacterium sp.
AATCTCCTCAGTCCCCCTACCCTGTACAATTACAGGGACCCTCACCTTCCATGGGGTTAGCAACCGGGTGAGTTCCGCAGCTAACATCTACAGCCGGGACGGCAGAATGTACGTGTCCGGTAAATTTGCTGCGAAACCGGGCGATTATAAGGTTACCATTCCAACGCTGCTTACAAAAAAAATCGCAGAAAAAGTAAATATTGACTATCACTTTGAACTTGTAAAACTATGAACACAAAAATTATTATCCTATTTGCCACACTTACCTTTATGCTATCGTACGGGCAGACAATGAATGCGTTTGACATAGCCAGAACCGGCACCGTGGCGGAGATGCAGATGCTGATGAAAACCGAGCCCGATGCGGTCAATACTGCCAACAGCCGCGGATTTACTCCCTTAATCCTGGCCTGCTACAGAGGCAATATGGAAGTTGCAAAATTTCTCATTGAAAATGTAAAGGACCTTAACTACAGCAGTCCCGAGGGAACCGCACTGGCCGCGCTGAGCATCAACTACAACCGTGAGCTTACCGAGATGTTACTTCGTCACAAAGCAGATCCCGACCTTGCTGATGCAAACGGCACCACACCATTAATCTGGGCAGTAAAGCAGGGCAATGAGGAACTGGTGGCATTACTCCTTAAATATGGGGCCAGGAAGGATAAAGCAGACAATTTGGGGGTAACTCCTTTTGAATATGCGATGCAGATTAAAAAACCAAACATTATTAACCTTTTAAAAACCAAATGAGATGAAAAAAAAAATACTGATTACCGCGTGGATCTTTGCGGCCGTGTATACCTATTCGCAATACAGTTCCCCAACCGCTACAGTAGGAGCCATAGGGATGACTGTTAAAGTCCAGACTACGCCCACTTTTGTTACGCTTACCGTAACCGGACCCAGCAATTCTTTTCTGGGAGTCGGAGCCAGCCTTACAGGTAACGGAATGGAAGCCGGTGCCGACGGTTTTATTTATAACTCGGACACGGCCCGAGATTACACATTCAACGGTGTTGGGGTCACTCCCTCTGCCGATGCCTCGCAGGACTGGTCTGTCCTAAGCAATACTATTTCCGGTTCCACAAGAACTGTGGTAGCAAGAAGGACTCTTGTGGGCGGGCCAGGTGACATACCGGTACCAAACGGTCCGGGAAATATAGAGCTCTTCTGCGCCCGTGGCGACGGAACGCTGGTGCTTTCCTACCACGGTCCCAACAACAGGGAGTATGTAACCCTTCCCATGACCTTTGACCCTTCGCTGGGCACGGCAGACCTTGCTGCAAAGCAGACGGTAAAGGTATATCCAAATCCAACGGACGGAAAACTGCAGTTCAGCAATCCCAATGAAATAAAGAATATAAAATTGTATGACCGTACAGGCAGAATGGTGCTTGAACCCGAACTGAGAGAAACCACTGCAGATATTAAAGAGCTTACGGCTGGCACTTACTATCTGGAAATAGAACTGGATAGTGGCCGGAAAATCTATGAAACAATAATCAGAAAGTAAAACAACCTTCTTCCATAAAAAATGCTCCCAAAAAGTGTCTAACTTTTTGGGAGCATTGCATTTCCGGAGGGCTTGTTCATCCGGGCCGGAAATATAGATTACGCGATGTTTAAATCGTTGTCAGTCTGAGTGTATTGGTCTTGCCGCCCTCACCAGCCGGTGTAGCGTTCAGGTTAATTACGAAATCGCCCTCCTCCACATAACCGAGTTCGCTTACCATTTCATTTACCTGAAGGATGGTTTCGTCCGTAGATTTCTGGGAATCATAATAATAGGCACGAACGCCCCACAGAAGATTCAGCATCGTGGTTACCCTCCTGTTGGAGCTGAAAACGATGATATGCGAATTGGGCCTGTGAGCAGAGATCTGAAAAGCGGTATACCCTGAGTGGGTAAGAGTGATAATCGCCTCTACATCTGTACTTTTAGCAATCCTAACTGCTGCAAGACAAATTCGGTTGGTTATAAACCGCGTATCAATGCAGTTAAACTCTTTTTCAATGGGAGAATTTTTCTGGATATAGAAGTTTGTATTTTCAATATTCTTTACAATTTTGGTCATGTTCTGCACCACCTCCACCGGATATCTGCCTACGGATGTCTCGCCGGAAAGCATTACTGCATCGGCACCGTCCAGTACGGAGTTTGCCACATCATTAACCTCGGCACGTGTAGGCGTAAGGCTGGTGATCATGGTTTCCATCATCTGCGTGGCTATGATTACCGGCTTGGCATAGTTCCGCGCCTTTTCCACCAGCATTTTCTGGATGGCAGGTACTTCTTCCATAGGTACTTCTACCCCAAGATCGCCGCGTGCTACCATAAGACCATCACATTCCAGTAAAATCTGTTCAATATTTTTTACGCCCTCCGGCTTCTCGATCTTAGCGATGATGGGTGTCTTAATCTGATTAGGATGTTTAGCCAGCAACTGTTTAAGGTCAATAATATCCTGTGCATGTCTTACAAAAGAAAGTGCAATCCAGTCCAGCTCCAGGTCCATCATAAAATTGGCATCCTGAATGTCCTTCTCGGTAAGAGCTGGCAGTGATACGTTAGTATTAGGCAAATTCACTCCTTTCTTGGAACTTAAAGGCCCACCCTGAACCGTAACAGCCTTCACAATATCCACCTCATTGGTTTCAATGACCTGCAACACCAGTTTACCGTCGTCAATAAGGATACGTTCGCCCGGTTTCACATCCTTCGGAAAATCCTGATAGGTCATATAAACCGTTTTGGAATCCCCTTCCATCTTCATATTGGTAAACGTAAGTATGTCACCCGGGTTGAGATAGGAGCCTTCCTTTACAACACCTACACGGAGTTTCGGGCCCTGCAAATCTCCCAGGATACCAACAGAAGATCCCAGTTCCTGATTAATTTCGCGGATTAGCCTCACATTGTTACGTACAATATCGTAATCTGCATGGGAAAAATTAATACGGAAAATATCAACACCTGCCTTTACCAGATCCGTCATAATTTCCTTGCTGGAAGTGGCCGGACCCAAAGTTGCTATAATTTTGGTCTTCTTTAAATATTTATTCATAATACTGAAGTGTATGGAAGAGTTTCTCATCAAAACCCAATGGAATTTCCTGCAGCTGAAAGCACAGGTTTTCAGGCAGTAAAATTAGGGAAAAATCGGCACATTTGTCCGGTGAAGTCAGGATATAATCTGTGTCCGGATAAGCATCAAGTAAATATCTAACTTCTTCTTCCCCGGAAAATAGTTCTGTTACTTCTTTATTCTGTGTACTGGATATGGATTTATTGCTGATGAAGCGGAAACACGTGCGGCTTTCCTTGCTGTAACCGCGGAAAACAGAGAAATGGTAGGTATAGAAAATACCCTTGACCACGAGATCATCAATTCGTTCAAAACAAAAACTGTTTACACGGTTAATGTGGAAAAAAATTTCATGATCAGGAACTTTCTTCACCAGTCTTACCAGGGCGATCACACCATCATCCCCCTCACAGTCATCAAGTGTTAGTTTTAGTTGCTCCAATGATTTTTTCTTTCTTATTTAGAACGTAAAATGCTCGCTGAGCTGCTTTTTCTTCCGCTTTTTTCTTGGAGGATTCCACCGCATTTGAAATCTTTTCATCACCAATCCATACTGTACAGCGGAAAACTGTAGTTTTACTGGGCTGAGTTTCCACACAGGTATCGTAACGGATATTCATCTTACGCTTCTGGCTCCATTCCAGCAGAAGACCCTTATAGCTAACGATCTTATTCTCGAGTTTATTGATGTCAAAAGGAGTAAGAAGCCTGTCCAGCACAATACGTTCGCACATGGCATAATCCAGATCCAGATAAATGGCACCAATGAGAGCTTCAAATAGATTTCCCGAAATATTCTCACTCAGTGTGCAGGAATTGCCGTTCAGCAGGAATTTTGTAAGCCGAAGGTCTTCGCCTAACTTATTTAGATTCTTTCGGTTGACGATTTTGGATTTCATTTGGGTCAGATAACCCTCGTTCGCCTGCGGATAAGTGTTAAACAGATGGCAGGAGATAATTGACCCCAAGATGGAGTCGCCTAAAAATTCCAGACGTTCATAGTTTTTATAATCGGAATTCCTGGAAGAACCCTTTAAAGAAAATGCCTCGCGGTACAGACTGATGTTCTGGATCTCGCAACCAATAATGCGGCTGATTTCCGAACTTAGATAATAGTCTTTTTCCGAAAGTACTTTTTTTCTTTTTTTTAGGAAATTAGGCAGATATTTCTGTAACTCCATGGAGCTTTATTACAGTTTCTTAAAGAGAACACAGGCATTATGACCGCCAAAGCCGAAAGTGTTACTCATGGCTATATTAACCTCTTTCTTCACCGCTGTATTAAAGGTAAAATCCAGGCGGCTGTCAATATTTTCATCATCCGTGAAATGGTTGATGGTTGGTGGAACTATACCGTGTATTATGGTTCCAAGGGCTGCAATAGCCTCAATTACTCCGGCAGCACCCAAAAGGTGTCCTGTCATTGATTTGGTGGAGTTGATCTGGATATCATAAGCATGGTCGCCCAGCAGTTTTGAAATGGCATTGGACTCTGCAATATCGCCCAGTGGCGTTGAGGTACCGTGCATATTGATATGATCCACTTCATCTGCTGAAATCCCGGCATCTTCCAGACAGTTTTTCATTACCATGTGCGCACCTAAACCCTCAGGATGAGGAGCAGTCATGTGGTAAGCATCAGCACTCATACCTCCCCCTTTCAGTTCGGCATAAATGGTAGCGCCCCTTTTTAGGGCATGTTCGTATTCCTCCAGAACGATACATCCGGCACCTTCGCCCAAAACAAAACCGTCACGGTCTTTATCAAAAGGTCTTGAAGCAGTTGTAGGATCGTCGTTACGTGTAGAGAGTGCCATCATGGCATTAAATCCGCCCACCCCGCTGGCAGTAACTGCAGCTTCAGATCCGCCGCAAACAATAACATCCGCCTTACCCAGTTGGATAAGCATTTTGGAGTCTATGAGCGCGTTTGCAGAAGAAGCACAGGCAGAAACAGTAGTGTAGTTGGGTCCGTGAAAACCGTACTCAATCGAGATGTGTCCCGGAGTGATATCGGCAATCATTTTCGGAATAAAGAAAGGATTAAATCTTGGAATCTCGGTATTGGCCCAGCCCAGAACTTCATGTTCAAAAGTTTCCAGTCCGCCTATACCTGAGCCCCAGATTACACCAACCCTATTTTTGTCCACGTTATCTTCCATGATACGGGAATGTGCTACGGCCTCGCGGGCAGCTACCATTCCGTACTGGGTATTGCGGTCCATCTTTTTCGCTTCTTTCTTCTCGAAGTGATTCAGCGGATCCCAATTCTTGATTTCGCAGGCAAATTTTGTTTTGAAATTTGTGGCATCAAAAAGAGTAATAGGAGCAGCACCGCTCACACCTTTTACAAGGTTTTCCCAGTATTCTTTCGCATTGTTGCCAATAGGCGTTAAAGCTCCAAAACCGGTAACTACTACTCTTTTCAATTCCATAAATTTAATTTTTCCGTTTAGAAGAAATATTATTTGTTTACTACTTCTTCGATGTACGCGATAGCGTGACCTACAGTGGTAATTTTTTCAGCCTGATCATCAGGAATCTGAATGTTGAATTCTTTTTCGAACTCCATGATAAGTTCTACAGTATCTAAAGAATCAGCTCCCAAATCGTTTGTGAAGCTAGCTTCTGGGGTAACTTCCGTTTCTTCAACGTCAAGCTTATCAGCGATGATAGCTTTTACTCTTGATGCAATGTCTGACATAGTAATTTTATTTTTTATGTTGTTAATGCTGCAAATATATAAAAATCTATATCAACTCATACTTTTTTTATTGGGTTATGGAAATTTGAGCCAGGATGCAGCTCTGTGTATGGACAGTCTTATTTTATACTTTTTGCGGTTTGCCGCACGTCCTGCATACGGTCTTGCTAAATCATCAGCTTCCGGGCGCAGAAAGGCCGTTTTAAGACTGCAATAAATGTTAAAACAGAAAATGCCGGCGAAAACCAGCAAAGCGAAAACCCCTCTTAAACATAAGATAGGTTAGGAGTTTATAATCATGCACGCTGACAGCAGTGGCAATGATTTACTTTATGGAAATTTTCCCGCTGAATGGAAAATGAGCGGTATAAAAGACCTGGTTGTCGTTTACGGTTTCAAAACCCTCATTCATGTATATATAGCGGTCTCCCTGGCGCATGTACAGGTACACTTTTTTACCGCTGGTGATCTTGGTCTTACCCAGGGGAATCCTAAGCGAGTAACTGTTTACGGATGGATTTGGCACCCAGTCTTCCTGGGTAAAGAAGTGGGCAAACTTCTTTTTGGCGAATAATTTCAGGGTCATCATTTGGCTTGCGTTTGTTCAAAAGTAGACGTTTCCTACCGCGCATACAATCCCCATTTTCAGCTATTTTTAATTTGAAACGGACAGCTACAGATGCGTTCAAAGTAACCTTCATTAAAATTGTGATTGCCGCACCGCGCCCCCTCCGTCCGCTCCCTGCAAAGACTGTATGGCTATAACATTTTATTTCTGGGCAGGCCAATCTCACTTTCCTGCGGGTAAGGCTGCCGCCAGGTCATACTTACATCCTCATTGATTTTACGGTGTACTTCATAGGCTTTTTCTTTGTCCAAAGCATATCTTGGGTCCGGAATAAAAGGCATCTTGGCCATTTTCAGTACGGTTATAGTGGGAAAATGGAAATCCACCTCCACCTGACCCAAAAGGAGATAGCAGCCCCCACCCTGAAATGGATATTTCTGCAGGTTGTCCGGAAAATGGGCC
>CAYXUO010000108.1:0-7078 GCA_964468335.1 uncultured Chryseobacterium sp.
ATGCAGGATGCAGAGAAAAGAATCCGCGACAAAGAGCAGAAACTTAATGACGAACTTAGCAAGACCGGTAAACTGGAAAAAGACCTGGACAGACAGATTGCGGATTATTCAACCAAGCATGAAATTCTTGAAAAGAAACAGCAGGACCTTGATGCGGTAATCGCTCAGAAAGTTGAAATCCTGGAAAAAATTGCAAATTACAGTGCCGAAGACGCAAAAGCTGAACTTGTGGAGGCAATGAAAGCTGAAGCAAAGAGCCGCGCGCAGTCTCACGTGCAAAGCATAATGGAAGAAGCGCAGCTTAATGCCAAGCAGGAGGCCAGAAAAATTGTTATCCAGACAATCCAGCGTATAGGTACAGAGCAGGCTATAGAGAATTCTGTATCTGTTTTCAATATTGAATCAGACGAAATTAAAGGCCGTATTATCGGAAGGGAAGGACGTAATATCCGCGCGCTGGAAGCTGCAACGGGCGTTGAAATTATTGTTGACGATACTCCGGAAGCTATCCTGCTTTCCTGTTTCGATCCGGTAAGACGTGAAATCGCAAGACTGTCTCTGCACAGACTGGTTACAGACGGCAGAATACACCCGGCTAGGATTGAAGAAGTGGTGGAGAAAACCAAGAAAATGATTGAAGAAGAGATCATTGAAGTTGGAAAAAGAACCATAATGGATTTGGGTATTCATGGACTTCATCCGGAACTGGTTAAAATTGTAGGGCGCATGAAGTTCAGATCGTCTTACGGACAGAATCTTCTTCAGCACTCACGTGAGGTGGCCAACATTGCCGCGACGATGGCTGCGGAGCTTGGACTGAATGTTAAGATGGCCAAAAGAGCAGGTTTACTGCACGATATAGGAAAGGTGCCGGAACAAGAATCCGAGCTTCCACACGCACTGTTGGGAATGCAGTGGGCTGAGAAGTACGGCGAAAATGCCGAGGTGGTGAATGCCATCGGTGCGCACCACGACGAAGTGGAAATGACTTCGCTTCTTTCACCGATCATTCAGGTTGCCGATGCGATCTCAGGTGCAAGACCGGGCGCAAGACGTCAGGTGCTGGAATCCTATATCCAGCGTTTAAAAGACCTTGAAGCGGCTGCCATGAGTTTTGACGGTGTTTCCAGTGCCTATGCGATCCAGGCGGGACGTGAACTGCGGGTAATGGTGGAAAGCAACAAGGTGAACGACGACCAGTCCTCACAGCTGTCTTACGACATCTCCGAAAAGATCCAGAACGAACTTACGTATCCGGGTCAGGTACGTGTAACCGTAATCCGCGAAACGAGATCCGTGAATATTGCGAGATAAGTTAGAACAAAATATTTCAACAAATCAATCCTTTCTTAATTCAGAAAGGATTTGTTGTATCTTAACCCAACAGTAAGTTCTCTATTGATTTAAAGTAACTTGCCTACAATGCCCTATCCTTATGAGTACTCAATTTATTAAAAGAGATGTGTATTTGCTTCCGAACAGCTTTAAAATGGTTGGGGTCGCTGTAATCCTATTGTCAATGGCTGTTTTTATTCTCCAAACGCAAGGATACTTTCCGGATATTGAACATGACTTTAGGATCGCGGTCACTTTGTTATTGACTGGGCTGGCGTTGATAAATATTTCAAAGGAAAAAATTGAAGATGAAAGAATAAAGAAGATTCGATCCAGAACCTGGGCCTATTCTTTTCAAAGTATTATCGGTCTTGTAGTCTTCGGACGGATTTTGAATTCCTTTCTGGAAGAGCCGCTGGAATATTTCAACTCAACCTCAGCGATATTGATTGTGACCTTACTCCTAAATCTGATTTATTTTGCCACTTCTAAGGAAGTGGATTACGATAAAGAATAACAGCCGGGTGGAGTCCGCACAACAGAATATCCCGCAGCAGAAGCTTTGCAGATCATATAGATGTTTCGCGCCGTACGACCAATTCCATCGAAACAGAACCTGCGTCCCGTCCACGTTCCTTGCTGTTAAAATTGCCAGCTCCTTCAAAGTCATAGTAATTAGATTTACTTATGGGAGAAGGATTAAATTTGATATTTCCGTTAAAGGCTTCTTACAGAAATGGCTTCATCTCATCTTCAATCTGTTCTCTCAGTTGCATCAGGCGTATCGCATACGCCTCATTCTGCTTTTCCTTTTCGGTTTCCGGTATCCATTTGGTCACCGGCAGTTTCTTTCCGTTTTCGTCCACACCCACAAACACAATGATGCAGTGCGTTTTCTTGTCAAAATCCGGTTGCTTAAGATTCCTGGAAAATACGTTGATGGAAATATGCATGCTTGAAGTTCCGGTGTAAATGACCTGGGCTTCCACCTTTACAATCTCACCAATCTTGATCGGTTCATAAAATCTTATTCCGCCCACATACACCGTTACGGAATAATTGCCGCTCCAGGTGGTAGCACAGGCATAGCCGGCCTGGTCTATCCATTTCATTACGCTGCCGCCGTGCACGTTGCCACCGTAGTTAACGTCACTGGGCTCGGATATGAACTGAAAACTGATAGGAGTGTTTACCATAATTCAATGTTTAATTTAAAGTTAATGATTAAACCGGCTGGTAGTCCCGTAAATAGACAGTTTTCCTCCAAGTTTAACACCTTATTAACGATATTAAGCATAAAAGTTGATAAGTACAGCATGCTGAAGATAGACTTTGGTATTTAACATTAAAATATTACAAACAATGGGTTTAGGATCATTTTTAAAAAACGTAGGTGAGAAAATTTTTGGCGGTGGCGAAAAGCCGGAAGAACAGGCACTGAAGGTGAAGAATCATGTGGGCAAATATGGTTTCGATATTTCGGCACTAACCTTTACAGTGGCCGATGATAAGGTAACCATTCAGGGTGAAGCAAAAAACTGGGACGAGAAAGGAAAAATTTATGTGGCGGCCGGTAATGTGGAAGGTATTGACGGTGTAAATGACCGCATGACAGTTAAAACTGTTCCTGCCGCAACGCAGACGGCGGCACCTGCAGCAGCAGCTGTTCAGCCGAAATTTCATACTGTACAGAGTGGCGACACATTATCAAAAATCGCAAAGGAAGTTTATGGTGATGCAAATGCCTATAACAAAATTTTTGAAGCCAATAAGCCAATGCTTTCAGATCCCAATAAAATATATCCGGGTCAGGTTCTGGTAGTTCCACAGTAGGGATATTTAAAATCTTATGAAAAGCATCCTTTTTTTTGCCAAATGGGTGCTTTTCTAATGAAAATTATCCATGATTTATGCCGCTGAACATTTATTTTTTATTATATTAGCAAGATGAAAAAAGTTTTTTACCTTAAAACCTGCGACACCTGTCTTAAAATTCTGAAAAAATTTAATTTGAAAGATTGGGAGCTGCGCGAAATTAAGATAAATCCGATTACTGAAGAAGAAGTAGAGCAAATGTATAAGCTTGCAGGTTCTTATGAAGCTTTTTTCAGTAAGAAATCCAACCAGATAAAACTTCGGGAACTCGATCCTAAGAAACTCACTGAGGAGGACTATAAAGAATTGATTCTGGACCATTACACTTTCCTGAAACGTCCTGTTTTCCTTACAGATACTGAAATATTTATTGGTAACGATAAAAAAAACCTCGAAGCGTTAAGAGCTCACTTTGCCGATTAATGTGAAGTTAATTTGGGTCTTTCTTCTTTTTACAGGGATATCCCTTAGCGCTCAGCATGTTTATAGGACCCCTTCCGGGTCCAGGTACCATTTGGGTTCTTGTCGTATGGTGAAGAATGTTTCGTCGTTGACCAGCATTGAAAATGCTGTACGCGGTGGACTGCATCCGTGCAAAATTTGCCAGCCGCCTTTCCGGCAGATTCGCGGATCAATCTCCACTCCAAAAAAGACTGCAGGTGTTAATTCGGCGAGCCGTTGCCGCGGAACTACAAAATCCGGAAGCAGATGTAAACGCACAACACGGATTGGAAATGATTACTGCTTTCAACACGTGCGCTAGTGCGACATTTTTTCTTAAGCGAATGTAAAATCAACTGTGTGAAACTGACATAATAACTTGGAAATCAGCCTTAACTGAAAAAATGTCCGCAAATTTGTACGGGCATTTTTTTTGTGGCAACATCGGTACAATTACTTGATGTTTAACCTAAAATTATTTTACCATGTCAAATTTAATCAGAAGAAACAGTTTTTTTGATGATTTCATTAACAAGGATCTGTTTGATTTCAACAGGGCAAAATTTTCAGCTTCCGAAGCTACATTACCTTCAGTGAATGTGATTGAGCAAAAGGATGCTTTTGAAATCCAGGTTGCTGCGCCGGGTATTAAGAAACAAAATTTTAAGATTGACCTCGAACGTAATGTACTGACCATAAGCAGTGAAGTAAGGGAGGAATCTGAGGAGAAGGATTCTAAAGGCGCCTTTACCAGAAGAGAGTTTAATTACAGTTCATTCAGCCGGTCATTTACTTTACCTGAGAGTGCGGCAGCGGATAAGATTGAGGCTTCATATGAAGATGGTATCCTGAAAATAACCGTACCTAAAAAGGATGTTACGGTGGAAAACATTAAATCAATTGAGATTAAGTAATTTCTTTTGAAAACACCAAAGCGCCGCCCGGAATTTCCGGGCGGCGCTTTGGTGTTTGGATAACTGTCAGTTTCTAACTTAAACGAAAGGCAGTTTAACCACTTTCGCAGGCACATTCTTGTTCCGGATTTGGATAAAGATGTCCGAACCTGTCTTGTAATGAGGCTTGTTCACGTAGGCCAAACCAATTCCAATAGATTTCATCGGGCTCATGGTGCCGGAAGTTACCCTTCCAATTACATTGCCTTCGGCATCAACAACGGGATAGTCATGTCTTGGGATGGCCCTTTCCTGCATTTCAAAACCGATGAGTTTCTTTGTAATTCCTTCTTCTTTCTGCTTTGCAAGTCTCTCCTTATCAACAAAATCCTTGTCAAATTTTGTAATCCAGCCCAATCCCGCTTCCAGTGGTGATGTGGTGTCATCTATATCGTTACCGTAAAGGCAGAAACCTTTTTCAAGTCTCAGGGTATCACGTGATGCCAGTCCGCATGGAATCAGACCAAACTCCTCACCAGCGTCTGTTAAGGCGTCCCAAATCTTTACCGCATCCTCATTTCTGAAATAGATTTCAAACCCGCCGCTGCCGGTATAGCCTGTGTTGGAGATTATTACATCGTTCATACCTGCAACAGTTCCCTCGGTAAAATGATAGTAAGGAAGATCCGCCAGATTTGTATCCGTTAGTTTCTGAAGTGTTTCTGTAGCTTTCGGACCCTGGATGGCGATGAGTGACATGTCATCAGACGCATTGGTAAGTTTGGCGTTAAAGTTTTCGTTATGCTTAACAATATGGTTCCAGTCTTTTTCAATATTGGAGGCGTTCACCACAACGAAGTATTTCTCATCCCCCATTTTATAGATGATCAGATCATCCACTATTCCTCCATTGCCGTTGGGCAGGCAGGTATACTGCGCTTTTCCGGTTTCCAAAGCATCCAGATTGTTCGTTGTTACATACTGAAGTAAATCTTTGGCCGCGGGTCCTTCCACGAAGATCTGACCCATATGGGACACATCGAAAATCCCCACTTTTTCGCGCACTGCAAAATGCTCTTCCGTAACACCGGAATATTGTACAGGCATATCAAATCCTGCAAAAGGTACCATTTTCGCTCCCAGCGATACGTGCTTATCAAACAGCGCAGTTCTTTTAGTCATTGCTTAATTTTTAAATTCTTGTTTATCATATCCTGAAGCCCAATGAGCTTCAGTACCACATTATTTTAAATGGTGTTTGTATTCTTCCAGAATGATCTTAAACCATTCCGTGAAGTGATCAGGATTAGCCTGCATTTCCAAGTCCAGGTCATCTATGGAAATGTAGCGTACCTCACCAACTTCGTCTTTATTGGGGTGAATTTCTCCGTTGTAAATACCGGTGAAAACATGATCCAGTTCATGCTCCCAAAGATTCTGCCCAACATCGGCCTTGTAAATAAAATGAAATTTCTCAGAAAGCGTTGTTTCTATTCCCAGTTCTTCCTTCATCCTGCGCCTTGCACCATCAAGATAGGTTTCATTCAGTCGCGGATGAGAACATACAGCGTTGGTCCATTGGTTGGGTGAGTGGTATTTGCCTTCAGCTCTTTTTTGAAGCAGCATTTCACCTCTGTCATTAAACAGGAAGACTGAGAATGCGCGGTGCAGTATTCCGTTCTGGTGGGCTTTCATTTTTTCCATCGTGCCCAAAACCTCGTCTTTTTCCGAAACTAACACTACATGTTCTTCCATTCATACAAATTTATGACTTAAAAGGGGATTGGGGAAATTTTTTGAATATTATTAACCTTCCGTCTGCATGTGGAATGCTGCTTCCGTTTACAATATTTCTAAATTTCAAAAATTGTAATTTTGGATTCAGAGAACACAGATATGGAAATGGAATTTGAGGGACATATAAGTCCACGCCTCAAAGATGGTATAAAAAATTACCTTATAGACATAGACGGAACCATTACAGACGATGTTCCCAATGAGCAGCCAGACAGGATGATTCACTGCAAGCCCTATCCGGACGCTATGCAGACGATCAATTTTTGGTATGAGCAGGGTCATAGAATTTGCTTCTTTACTTCCCGTACTGAGGATTTAAGACAAATCACTGAGGAGTGGCTAAACCGTAACGGTTTCAATTACCACACTATTCTGTTCGGTAAACCGCGTGGTGGAAACTACCACTGGATTGACAATCACGCGGTGAAAGCCACCCGTTTTAAAGGCAAGTTTACTGATTTCGTTAAGAAGCAGGTAACAATTGAAGTATTCGAAGATTAATAAACAATGAAGATATTAGCAAATGACGGTCTGGACCGGTCGGGGATACAGGTATTAGAGTCCAAAGGGTTTCAGGTACTCACAGAGAAGGTTCCGCAGGAAATGTTGGCGGAGTATATTAACTCAAACACCATCCGTACGCTCCTTGTGCGGAGTGCTACACAGGTGCGTCATGAATTAATAGACCAATGTCCAACTCTTCAGATAATTGGCCGTGGAGGTGTGGGAATGGACAA
>CAYXUO010000109.1:0-6989 GCA_964468335.1 uncultured Chryseobacterium sp.
GGCAAGTCGCCGACAGCACCCACAGTCACGAAAAATGGACGCTCAGCCACCTGCAGGACTTGAAGGCGAAGGCTTCTTTGCCACGCAGCTCAGCAGTGTGGTGGGTTTGGCCAGAAAGCACTCGCTTTGGCCTTTGCCTTTTGCCACCTCATGCTGCGGTATTGAATATATGGCATTCCTGAACCCTACTTACGATGGATCACGTTTCGGCATGGAGAGAAACTCCTTTTCGCCGCGTCATGCAGATATGCTGATGGTGTGCGGAACCATTTCCAAGAAACTTGGACCCGTACTTCAGCAGGTATATACGCCGAACCGCGTTGGGTGGTAGCTGTTGGAGCCTGCGCGAGCAGCGGTGGAATCTTCGATACTTACTCAGTGCTTCAGGGCATCGATAAAATAATTCCTGTAGATGTCTATGTTCCCGGATGTCCCCCAAGACCCGAACAGATCATTGAAGGAGTAATGCAGGTGCAGGCTCTTGCTCAGGCCGAAAGTGTTAGAAGAAGAGATATGCCGGAATACCTGAACCTTCTGGAATCTTACGGAATTAAATAACTTATCCTGAAAGAAGTAACCCTTCTGAAGCCAACTACATGAATAACGATTTTGTACTAGATGCCATAAAAAGAGAGTTTCCGGACAGTGTTCTTTCAGCCACTGAACCTTACGGAATGCTGACCCTTGAAATCAAGAAGGAAGACATCAAGAAAGTAATCCATCATCTCAGGGACTCTTCACTGGATTTTAACTTCCTTACAGATATCTGCGGTATCCACTATCCGGAGGACCATGAGAAGGAGGTGGGGATCATTTACCATATGCATAACATGCGTCAGGGAGTACGTGTAAGACTTAAAGCCTTCACCCAAAGAGAAGGCGCAGAGTTCGATTCGGTTACGGATCTTTTCGCCGGTGCAAACTGGATGGAAAGGGAAACATATGACTTCTACGGATTTAAGTTTAAAGGTCATCCTGATTTGCGCGTCATCCTGAATATGGAAGATTTAGGCTATCATCCAATGTACAAGGAATACCGCCTGGAAGACGGCACCAGAACGGATAAGGAGGATAAAATGTTCGGCAGATAAATGTTTATGACTTAAAGTCAAACTACCATGAAAGACAACGCACTATCAAATATAATCACCCAGTACGATTCTTCTGAGCATATAGACGGGCAGCTGTATACGCTGAACCTGGGACCCACCCACCCCGCCACACACGGTATCTTCGAGAACGTGCTCACGATGGACGGCGAACGTATCCTGCACTCCGAACAGACGGTAGGTTATATTCACCGCGCCTTCGAGAAAATATCCGAAAGACGGAATTTCGCCCAGATTACAACGCTTACTGACCGTATGAACTACTGCTCGGCGCCTATCAATAATATGGGCTGGCACATGACGGTTGAAAAACTTATAGGCTGCGAGGTTCCTAAACGTGTAGATTACATGCGCGTTATCATGATGGAACTTGCACGTATTGCCGACCATATGGTTTGTAACGGTGTAACGGCCATGGATGCAGGCGCAATTACAGGTCTTACTTATCTTTTCAGAGAACGGGAAGCGATTTATGAAATGTACGAGCAGATCTGTGGCGCCAGAATGACAACCAATATGGGTCGAATCGGTGGTTTTGAAAGAGATTTCAATCCTAAGTTTCATGAGCTGCTGCAAAACTGGCTGAAGAAATTTCCAAAGATTTGGGGCGAATTCTGTGCGCTGAACGAAAGAAACAGGATTTTTATGGACCGCACCATTAAAGTAGGCGGCATTTCTGCGGAAAGAGCCTTAAGTTACGGTTTTACAGGACCTAACCTTCGTGCGGCGGGCGTAGATTACGACGTGCGCGTGGCCAATCCTTATTCGTCTTATCAGGATTTTGACTTCATTATCCCTGTGGGAAGCGCGGGTGATACTTACGACAGATTTATGGTTCGCCAACAGGAAGTTTGGGAAAGTCTTAAAATTATAGAGCAGGCCTACAAAAATCTGCCGGAAGGACCTTTCCACGCCGACGTACCTGAATTTTATCTGCCCGAGAAAGCAGAAGTATATAATAATATGGAGGCTCTTATCTATCACTTCAAAATTGTAATGGGTGAAACAGATGTGCCTAAAGGCGAAGTGTACCATGCTGTGGAAGGCGGAAACGGTGAACTTGGTTTCTATCTGGTGAGTGACGGCGGCAGGACTCCTTACAGACTTCACTTCAGAAGACCTTGCTTCATCTATTACCAGGCCTATCCGGAAATGATTAAAGGATCCATGATCTCCGACGCCATTGTGACAATGTGTTCCATGAACGTGATCGCCGGGGAACTGGACGCATAGAAATAATTATAGATTATGGATTATGCAGTTCAAATTAATCCAAACGAATATAAAAATTGAAATTGTTTAAATTCAAAATCTAAAATTTAAAATTTAAAAAAGTGAGCGATACTATAGCTTTCAAGCCTGAAACATTAGAACAGGTTATAAAAATAACCAAAAGATATCCGGAAGGAAAACAAAAATCTGCACTTATTCCTGTCCTGCATATTGCACAGAAGGAATTCGGTGGCTGGCTGGATGTTCCCGTTATGGATTATGTAGCGCAGGTCCTTCAGCTTAAGCCTATTGAGGTTTATGAGGTAGCGACTTTCTACACTATGTTCAATATGAAACCTGTTGGCAAGTATGTCCTGGAGGTTTGCAGAACCGGTCCGTGCATGGTAAGAGGAAGTGAGAAAATCCTTGATCATATCCGTACGAAACTGAACATCACCGACGGCGGAACTTCTGCAGACGGAATGTTCACGCTGAAACCGGCAGAATGCCTTGGCGCCTGTGGTTACGCTCCTATGATGCAGCTTGGCAAATTCTATCATGAAAATCTGACCATAGAAAAAGTAGATGAAATTATTGAATTATGCCGTCAGGGTGCTGTAGCGCTGGACTAATACACAATTTTTCATTACATTTTTTTAACAATAATCAATGCAGGGTTCATATCCTGGCAACATAAATATAATGAGTAAAAAGCTTTTACTTAAAGACGCACATATAGAAGGGATACGCTACTTTGAAACCTACCGCAAGCAGGGAGGTTACGAAGCGGTGGAAAAAGCCCTGAAAATGACTTCGGAAGAAATTGTGGAAGAAGTGAAGGCCTCCGGTCTTCGCGGCCGTGGTGGCGCAGGTTTTCCTACCGGACTGAAATGGAGCTTCCTGGCTAAACCAGAGGGAGTTCCAAGATACCTGGTGGTTAATGCAGATGAATCCGAGCCGGGAACCTTCAAGGACAGATATCTGATGGAGTTTTTGCCACATCTCCTGATCGAGGGAATGATTATCTCTTCCTTTGCTTTGGGTGCCAACACAGCTTATATCTATATCCGCGGCGAATATTCATGGATTCCCGACATTCTGGAAGAGGCTATTGAAGAAGCCAGAAACAACGGCTTTTTAGGCAAGAACATCCTGGGCACCGGTTTCGACTGTGAAATTTACGTTCAGCGCGGTGCCGGAGCTTACATTTGCGGTGAGGAAACTGCCCTGCTTGAATCTCTGGAAGGTAAAAGAGGAAATCCACGTTTGAAACCACCCTTCCCTGCCGTTAAAGGTCTTTGGGAAAGTCCGACTGTTGTAAACAATGTGGAAACAATTGCAGCAGTAGTTCCTATCATCAACATTGGTGCGGCAGAATATGCTAAGATCGGAGTCGGTAAATCTACAGGCACAAAACTGATCTCAGCATGCGGAAACATCAACAAACCGGGGGTTTACGAAATAGACATGACGATCACTGTAGAGGAATTTATTTATTCTGATGAATACTGTGGCGGCATACCAAACGGCAAGAAACTGAAGGCCTGTATCCCGGGCGGAAGTTCTGTACCTATCCTGCCTGCTAACCTGATGCTGAAAACCATCAACGGCGAACCAAGACTGATGAATTACGAATCCCTCTCCGACGGTGGATTCGCCACGGGAACCATGATGGGTTCGGGAGGTTTTGAAGTATTGGACGAAGACCAGTGCATCGTAGAGCATACGATGACACTAGCGCGCTTCTACGCACACGAAAGCTGTGGCCAGTGTACACCATGCCGCGAAGGAACACCGTGGATGTATAAGATCCTTAAAAAAATAAACAGTGGCGAAGGAAGAATGGAAGATATCGATCTTCTTTGGGACGTTCAGAGAAAGATTGAAGGAAACACCATCTGCCCGCTTGGAGATGCAGCTGCATGGCCAGTTGCCGCAGCAATCCGTCACTTCCGCGATGAATTTGAGTGGCACATCAACAATCCTGAGCTTGCCCAGACTCAGAATTACGGTCTGGCCAGATACGCAGACCCGATACCGGTTCCCGCTGCCAATGTTTAATTAAGGATTTCCGCCACGGAAATTTCAAATAGCAAAAACCCCTGAACAGGGATAATATATAGCCACGAGCAAGGCTTAAAGCTGATAAATATGAGCACAGAAATTAAAAAATTCAAGATAACCATAGACGGACAGACTACTGAAGTTATGCCCGGCACTTCAATACTGGAGGCCGCCAGACAGATCGGTGGTAAATCCGTTCCACCGGCCATGTGCTACTACAAACCATTGGAAAGCAGCGGTGGACGTTGCCGTACCTGCCTGGTGGAAGTATCCAAGGGTTCCGAAGCGGATCCGCGCCCGATGCCTAAACTGGTAGCCAGCTGCCGTACAGGTGTGATGGATGGCATGGAAGTGAAAAACCTTACCTCTGAAAAAACTCAGGAAGGCCGCAAAGCCGTTACCGAATTTTTACTTGTAAACCATCCGTTGGACTGCCCTATATGCGACCAGGCCGGCGAGTGCCACCTTCAGGATCTGGGTTACGAGCACGGAGTACAGGCTACACGAACTGATTTTGAAAGAAGAACATTTGAGCCGGAAGATATCGGTCCTTATATAAAGCTTCACATGAACCGCTGCATCCTTTGCGCGAGATGTGTACTGGCTGCCAATCAGCTTACCGATAAAAGGGAACACGGCATCCTTTTCCGTGGCGACCATGCGGAGATTTCCACTTATCTGAATAAGGCCCTGGACAATGATTTCATCGGTAATGTAATCGATGTTTGTCCCGTTGGTGCGCTTACCGACAGGACTGCACGTTTTGCAAGCCGTGTTTGGTTTACCAAACCGATGAATGCTAACTGCAGCTGCGGTAAATGTTCCGGAAAAGCTGTTCTTTGGATGAAGGGCGATGAGATCGTACGTGTTACAGCCAGAAAAGATCAGTATGACGAGGTGGAAGAATGGATCTGTAACGAGTGCCGTTTTGAGCGTAAAGACCTTTCACAATGGACGATTGAAGGACCGCGTCATATTTCGCGCCACTCGGTTATTTCGCTGAACCACTATCAGAAGCCTGCAGATGAGCATACCCTGCTTAACAATTCGCACGCAAAGGAAATAAGCACCGCTGACGATCAAAGAACAGAAAACTAATAAATTGTGAGAATGGGAGTCGCAGGACTCCTGAACTTTGAACATTATTTATGGAATTAATCACATTTAAAATTATACTGGTTATCGCATTATTTGCGGTGTCATTGGGAATTGCTGCCTATTCTACATGGGGCGAGCGTAAACTTGCGGCAGCGCTGCAGGACCGTATCGGTCCCAACAGAGCAGGACCTTTCGGTTTGCTGCAGCCACTTGCCGATGGCGGTAAGCTTTTCTTTAAGGAAGGTTTCATTCCTGCCGGAGCAGAGAAGTTTCTTTTCATCCTGGGACCGTCCATCACCATGTTTATCGCATTGGTTACGGGAGCGGTAATTCCGTGGGGAAATACACTTAACATAGGTGGCGAATCTTTCAGCCTGCAGGTTGCGAACATTGATGTTGGCGTTCTGTTCCTTATAGGAATGGTCTCCATCGGCGTGTACGGAATGATGATCGGTGGTTGGGCTTCCAATAACAAATATTCACTTATCGGAGCCATACGCGCCTCGTCGCAGATGATTTCCTACGAACTTGCCATGGGTCTTTCCTTACTCTCAATCATTATGATGAGCGGTAGCCTGGACCTTAACAAAATTGTGATGGACCAGGGTTCAGGAAAACTTTGGGGCCTTTTTGCTCTTGACGGTTTCAACTGGAACATCCTTTATCAACCTCTGGCATTCATCATTTTCTTTGTGGCGGCAATGGCAGAAACCAACCGTCACCCTTTCGATTTACCGGAATGTGAATCGGAGCTTGTAAACGGTTACATGACGGAATATTCTTCCATGAACTTTGGAATGTACATGTTTGGTGAATATGTAAATATGTTCATCTCCAACGCACTTATCGCGACGCTGTTCTTTGGTGGATTCAATTACCCGGGAATGGGCTGGGTGGCTGAAAACTGGGGCGAAAACGTTGCTGGGATCTTTAGCATCCTGTCTATTCTGTCCAAAGCAATCATTGGTATTATGATTTTTATGTGGATTCGCTGGACCATCCCGAGATTCCGTTATGACCAGCTGATGCATTTAGGTTGGAAAACATTAATCCCACTTGCTTTGCTTAACCTTGTGATTACGGGAGCCGTGATCCTTCTTTTTGGAAATTAGTGAATTTGAAAATTTGATTTTCAAATATTAATAAGAAATTTAGTTAAATGAAACTTACAAACAGGTCAAAAGTTGTTTCGAATAAGAAAATGACCTTTATGGAAAAGCTATACCTTCCGGAAATCGCGAAGGGCATGTTCATCACTTTGAGGCATGCAATAGAAGGACCTAAAGGCAAGGTATTTTCCTATCCGGAGGTAGAAAAACCCAGAGCTAAGGTATGGCGCGGACTTCATGTATTGAAACGTGATGAGGAAGGACGCGAAAGATGTACTGCCTGCGGATTGTGTGCTGTAGCGTGCCCGGCAGAAGCCATAACCATGACGGCGGCCGAAAGGACCAGAGAGGAAAAAGATCTCTACCGCGAGGAAAAATATGCGGCTGTGTACGAAAT
>CAYXUO010000110.1:0-6889 GCA_964468335.1 uncultured Chryseobacterium sp.
GGCCAATACTCCTTTCATTGACCGCTGCCTCCGCGAATTCCCAAATACCACGCTGGAAGCAAGCGGCATCGCCGTAGGACTGCCTTTCGGCCAGATGGGTAATTCTGAAGTTGGCCACATGAATCTGGGTGCCGGCCGTGTGGTTTACCAGAATCTTGTTAGGCTCAATATGGCCGTTGAAAATGCCACCCTTGGCAAGGAAAACGTGATTACCGACGCTTTCCAGTATGCTAATGACAACAACAAAAATGTACATTTCATAGGACTCTGCTCAGACGGTGGCGTTCATTCACATATTAACCATCTCAAGGGCCTGCTTACGGCAGCCTTTGAAAACGGCATTGCCGATAAGACATTCGTGCATGCCTTTACAGACGGCCGTGACTGTGATCCTCATTCCGGATTAGGTTTCATAGAGGAGCTTCTAAACCATATGAAGGTTACGGGTGGCCATCTGGCATCCGTAACCGGCAGATATTACGCCATGGACCGCGACAAAAGGTGGGAAAGGATAAAGCAGGCTTATGATGCTATGGTGAAAGGTGTGGGCATCCGTACCCGCGATGTTTTGCAAACCATAAGGGAATCGTATCAGGCAGGAATAACGGACGAATTCCTGAAACCGCTTATTTGCCTTAAAGAAAGTCATCTTCCAATGACCAGGATTGAGAACGGTGATGTTGTGATCTGTTTTAACTTCCGCACAGACCGCGGACGGGAAATCACTGAAGCGCTGTCTCAGAAGGACTTTCCGGATTTCGGTATGCACAGGCAGGATTTATATTTTGTGACCCTCACTAACTATGATAAGGACTTCAAAGATGTCCATGTAGTCTTTAATGAAGAAGTTCTTCAGGATACCATGGGCGAAGTACTGGAAAGGCACGGGAAATCGCAGATCCGTGTCGCGGAGACTGAAAAATATCCACATGTAACCTTCTTCTATTCGGGAGGGCGCGAAGAACCTTTTGAAAATGAGAAGCGTATTCTCTGTCCGAGCCCCAAAGATGTCCCAACCTATGACTTCAAGCCGGAAATGTCGGCTTATGATATTGTTGAAAATATACTACCTGAAATAGAAGCTGCAACTGCCGATTTTATCTGTCTGAATTTCGCCAATGCGGATATGGTGGGTCATACAGGTGTTTTTGAAGCGGCTGTAAAAGCGGCTGAAACTGTAGATCAGTGCATTGAAAAAGTAGCTGCGGCCGCTTACGAAAAAGGTTATGCTGTTTTCATTCTGGCAGACCACGGCAATTCAGATTTTATGATCAATCCGGACGGATCGCCTAATACTCAGCACTCAACTAATCTGGTACCGCTTATTGTGATGGATCCGGAGAAAACGTGGAAACTGTCCCCCGGGAAACTTGGCGATGTGGCGCCTTCCATCCTAAAGGTCATGGGCATTGAGCCGCCCGCAGCCATGACAGGTGAAATCCTCGTGGAATAATAATTGCTCAACATATCGGAATGGTCTTTCGGAATTTAAAATGAAAAATCAATTCTGAAACTGCATTATTTTGCCGCAAACAGTACTATAATCAAAAGACTTATGCAAAAAATAACAGTATTTTGACTTATATTTGCACCCTATAAAAAAGTAAAGATGTACAACAAACTGGTTAGACTGGAGGTCATGAAGAATTTGGGTACGGAGGTTAATGATTTTATCGCCTCATACCTCACCCCAGTTGAAAAAATTTGGCAGCCCACCGACTTTTTACCGGATCCGTCCGCAGAAAGCTTCAAATATGATGTGGAAGAACTGCAGACCTATGCACGTGAGATGGGCTATGACCTTTTCGTTACACTGATTGGAGACTGTATTACCGAAGAGGCGCTACCAAGCTACGAGTCATGGATTATGGGCATAGATGGTGTGGATCAGGAGGAGAAAAGCGGCTGGTCACAGTGGGTGAGAAGCTGGACTGCCGAAGAAAACCGTCATGGCGACCTGCTGAATAAGTACCTTTATCTTTGTGGGCGTGTAAACATGCGCGAAATGGAAATTACCACTCAGTACCTCATACAGGATGGTTTTGATTTGGGAACATCTATGGACCCTTATAGAAACTTCGTTTATACAAGCTTCCAGGAAACAGCGACCAATATTTCTCACCGCAGGGTAGGGTCCTTGGCCAAGCAGTCCGGTAATACCAAACTTTCCAGAATGTGCGGCGTGATTGCTGCAGATGAGGCCCGTCACGCAAAGGCTTATAAGCATTTTGTTACCAGAATCTTTGAACTGGATCCATCAGAAATGATGCTGGCTTTTGAAGATATGATGCGTAAGAAGATCGTGATGCCGGCTCACCTGATGCGTGAGTCCGGACAGAAAGCAGGCGAACTTTGGGGACATTTTTCAGATGCTGCCCAGAGAGCAATGGTTTATACCGGTCAGGATTATATTAACATCCTCAGCGAACTGCTGGACGACTGGAAAATTGAACATGTAGACGGTCTGAACGAGCAGGCTCAAAAAGCGCAGGAATACCTCATGAAACTTCCGGGCAGACTTCAGAGAATCACCGACAGACTTGCAACTCCGGATCACGAGTATCAGTTTAAGTGGGTCAAGAGCTAAGAAGTAACTTACCTAATATAGGAGCCGGAGATTCTCCGGCTCTTTTTGTATCTTTGCACACTTTAAATAACGAACGTTTTCATAATGCATAACAATAAAAAACTTGCGATAGATTTTGACGGTACCGTGGTTGATGATGCCTATCCCGGAATCGGAAAACCGAAGACTTTCGCTTTTGAAACCCTTAAGAAACTGCAGTCCGAAGGGTACCGGTTAATCCTGTGGACTTACAGACACGGTAAATCACTGGAAGACGCGGTAGAGTTCTGCAGAAAGAACGGCGTGGAATTTTATGCAGTAAACTCCAGTTTTGAAGGTGAGATTTTCGACAGTGAAAATGCTTCCCGTAAAATAGATGCCGACCTTTTTATAGACGACCGTAATCTGGGCGGATTCCCGGGCTGGGGCGAAATATACAACATCATTAACCAGCGTATTGAGTTCCGTGTAGACGGTGGCGAAGTGCTGGCATATTCTAAGATTAAAAAAGACAAGAAAAAAGGCCTTTTCTGGTAATTATATGATTCATCTGAAAACCCTGCCAGAACTGAGACTGATGCGCGAGAGTGCACAGTTGGTTTCCAAAACCCTCGGTTTGCTGGCTAAAGAAATAAAACCCGGCGTAACAACCAATCAACTGGATAAACTTGCCGGCGAATATATCCGCGACAATGGTGGCGAACCCGCGTTCCTCGGAATGTACGGCTTCCCAAAAAACCTTTGTATCTCTCCCAACGCTGAGGTGGTACATGGCATCCCGAACGATACGCCACTTAAGGAAGGCGATATCCTTTCTGTAGACTGCGGGGTGTTTATGAACGGCTTTTATGGCGACCATGCGTATTCGTTTGAAGTAGGCGAGGTGGCACCCGAAGTCAGAAATCTGCTTAAAGTTGCAAAAGAATCGCTGTATAAAGGCATCGAACAGTGTGTACGTGGCAAGAGAATTGGCGATATTTCCTACGCTATACAGCAGCACTGCGAAAAGCATGGTTACGGTGTGGTACGGGAACTGGTAGGCCATGGACTTGGAAGAAAAATGCATGAGGATCCTCAGGTTCCCAACTACGGACGCAAAGGCAGCGGAAAAGTTATCAAAGACGGTATTGCACTCGCCATCGAACCCATGGTGAATATGGGCACCGAAAAAGTGAAATTTCACGATGACGGATGGACAGTAACCTCACTGGATATGTCACCATCTGCACATTTTGAGCATGATGTGTGTGTTATTGCAGGAAAGCCTGTTTTACTATCGACCTATAAATACATTTACGAAGCGCTTGGTATTGTAAGTGATGAGGAGGACCGTTTTACTTTGGATTTTTAATGAAGAAAATCTTTAAATTTCTTCTGAACCGCATTCCGCGGCCGGTGCTCATAAATCTGAGTGTCTTTTTCAGGCCGTTCATCTATCTTTTTTTCAAAGGGTCCCGTTTTACTGATCCTATCGACGGAAGGTCGTACCGCAAATTCCTGCCCTACGGCTATGGTAAGCAACGTGAAAATGCACTTTCACCCGGTACGTTAAGTTTGGAGCGGCACCGTCAGATGTGGCTCTACCTTCAGAACGAGACGGAGTTTTTCAGTAAAAATTATAAAGTGCTTCACATAGCGCCCGAACAGGAATTCCTGAGAAGGTTTAAAAAAATGAAGAATCTGGAATACACCTCAGCGGATCTTTTCTCTCCGATTGTAGATGTAAAGGCCGATATACTGGATCTGCCTTTTGAAGATGAATCGTATGATATCGTTTTCTGCAACCACGTTCTGGAACATATTCAGGATGACCGCAAAGCAATGAGTGAGCTATACCGCGTAATGAGGAAAGGCGGTTGGGGAATTCTGCAGGTACCGATGAAAACCTCGCTGCAGGAAACGTATGAGGATTTTTCTGTAACAGATCCTAAGGAAAGGCAACGGCTTTTCGGGCAGTATGACCATGTACGCTGGTACGGAATGGATTATTTTACGAGGTTGGAAAGCGTTGGATTTAAGGTAGATATTAACTTTTATTCTCGAACATTTTCAGAAGCCGACCGTAAAAAATATGGCCTGATGGAGAATGAAATTCTGCCTGTGGTTTATAAAAAGTAGTCAATTGTTATCATTACCTTTGTGGTCGGGACGTTCTGTTCCGAATAATTTTTTAATTTGATTTGAATGCATAAAGCAGGATTTGTAAATATTGTAGGCAAACCAAACGCCGGAAAGTCCACGCTGCTCAATCAGCTGATGGGCGAGAAGCTGGCCATTGTAACTCAGAAAGCGCAAACCACGCGGCACCGGATATTTGGAATTTATAATGAAGAGGATCTTCAGATCGTATTTTCCGATACTCCCGGGGTGCTGGATCCTAAATACGGTCTGCAGGAAAAGATGATGGATTTTGTGAAGGATTCCCTTCAGGATGCCGACGTTTTCCTTTTCATCGTAGATATCCTGGACAAGACCGAACCGTTTGAATTCCTGGTAGAGAAACTCAACAAAATTCCGGTGCCGGTTCTTATTCTCATTAACAAGATAGACCAGTCCAATCAGGAGGACCTGGAGAGGATCATGCAGCAGTGGCACGAGCGGATCCCGAAGGCTGAAATCCTGCCAATTTCGGCATTAAAGGCTTTTAACACAGATGTAATTCTGCCCAAACTAAAATCGCTGCTGCCGGAAAATCCACCGTACTACGACAAAGACCAGTATACAGACAAGTCTGAGCGCTTTTTCGTGAATGAGACCATCCGCGAGAAAATCCTCCTGAACTATGAAAAGGAGATTCCGTACTCTGTGGAAGTTGTAACAGAGATGTTCAAGGAAAAGGAAGGGATTATCTTCATCGATTCCATTATTTATGTGGAACGTGATACACAGAAAGGAATTATCATCGGTCATAAGGGTGATGCGATAAAGAAGGTGGGTACTGAGGCAAGGCTGGACCTGGAGAAATTCTTTGGCAAGAAAATTCATCTCAATCTTTTCGTGAAGGTGAAAAAGGACTGGCGTAAAAATGACCGCGACCTCAAGAACTTCGGGTACAGATAAGCGCCATAAGGTTTAACGGGTTTTTTTCGTTACATTTGGACGTAAATTGATTTTATATGAATTTTTTCAGTTCAGTAAAAGTAAACCCTCTTATCGCAGATATAGTACTTTTAGTGGTGCGTATATTTATTGGTTTTGCCATGATTTCGCACGGTTTCCCCAAACTGATGCAGCTTACTTCAGGTGAGGAAATTAAATTTTTCAACTTCCTGGGTTTAGGCGAACGGTTTTCACTCATTTTAGCCGTAATAGCTGAATTCGTAGGTTCTATATTTATAATTCTGGGATTGTTCAGCCGCCCGGTGGTTTTCCTGCTCATCATTACAATGGCCATTGCAGGACTCATTGTGCACAGTGCTGACCCTTTTCCGAAACGTGAAGCCAGTCTGATCTATCTGTCTGTTTATCTTATGCTTTTTGCTTTTGGACCCGGTCGGTATTCTATAGACAGTATGCTGGAACGGCGCCGTGAAAGTAGCTGGTAACCCGTTAGCTTATGTTTCAAATTATAAGTGATTTTGCTAATATCCCTGTTTATAAGCAAATGAATTTATATTTGGCCTCTTATATAATTATGGTATCTTTGCCCTCATGAAAGCGGTTATCACCGGAGACATTATTAATTCTCAAAGTATCCCTTCCGAAACATGGCACCACGCGCTGCGCGGCGTATTCGGGCCGGAAAACAGCGAAATTTGGGAGATCTACCGGGGAGATGAATTCCAACTGCTCCTGCACAACGCTGAAGATTCCTTCAGAAAAGCAATTGAAATTAAATCACGTATCAAAAGTATATCCGGACTGGATGTCCGTCTGTCTATCGGTATTGGTGAGCAGGATTTCAAGGCTCCCAAAGTAACCCAGTCCACGGGCAGCGCTTTCGTGAATTCCGGACGGAATTTCGAAAAAATAAAGGCCGAGAAAATTACACTGAGCATATGCTCAGACTTTCCTGATTTTGATGAGGTGATGAATATTACCTTCAAATGGATGAACACCAGCCTGGACAACTGGTCGTCTGTTTCAGCCGGTATCGTGCAGATTTTCATCAAAGACAGTAACCTGAACCAGGAAGAGGTGGCTCAGCAGTTTAATATATCTCAGTCGTCAGTCAGCCAGCGGCTTAAGCGGGCAAACTACGAGCTGATTATGCAGACAGACAGGATTTTCCGCAAACGTATTTCGGAACTTAAGGCATGATACTCACTCAACTCATATTGGCTCACCTCATCGGAGATTTTATCTTACAGCCTAACAAATGGG
>CAYXUO010000111.1:0-6794 GCA_964468335.1 uncultured Chryseobacterium sp.
AACCGGTGAAAGAAAGATTTATCTTGTTAAACTTTCCAAGCAGATCCTGGTACAGGAAAACGACTTTGTAACTGCAGGGTCACCACTTTCCGACGGTTCTGTAACTCCGGATGACATCCTGAAAATCAAAGGACCTACAGCAGTACAGGAATATCTGGTGAATGAAATTCAGGAGGTATACCGTCTGCAGGGTGTGAAGATTGACGATAAGCACTTTGAGATTATTGTCCGTCAGATGATGACGAAAGTAGAGATTGTGGACGGTGGCGACACCCAGTTCCTGGAAGGAGCTTTAGAACACAAATTCGACTTCCTGGAGGAGAACAACCGTGTATTCGGGCTTAAAGTAGTAACGGAGGCCGGTGATTCCAAGGAAATGAAGCCAGGTCAAATGATTACTGCCAGAGAACTTAGAGACGAGAACTCCAAACTGAAGCGTGAAGACCTTGCTCTTGTAGAGGTTCGTGAAGCACTTCCGGCCACCGCAACTCCGGTTCTTCAGGGAATCACGAGAGCGGCACTTCAGACCAAGTCATTCATGTCGGCAGCATCGTTCCAGGAAACTACAAAAGTTCTGAACGAGGCGGCAGTATCCGGAAAAGTGGATTACCTGACAGGTCTGAAAGAAAACGTAATTGTAGGACACAGAATTCCTGCAGGTACAGGTCTTAAGGATTATCAGAATGTAATCGTAGGCTCCCGCAAGGAGTTTGAAGATATCAATTAATATAGAAATTAGAGGTTAGATTTTAAACATTAGACAATTTGTAAACATTTTGCACAAAGTCGAAACTAAAATTTAACCTCCAATATCTAACATCTAAAGTCTAACATCTAAAATCTAAATAAAAAACATGGACAACAACCAAAACCAAAATCAAGACCCAAACAACATCAACATTAACCTTAACGAAATGGTAGCTGCAGGTGTATATTGTAACCTGGCGCTTGTAAACCACTCTCCTTCCGAGTTCGTACTGGACTTCATCCAGCTTATGCCGGGTGTACAGCAGGCTAACGTAAGATCAAGAGTGATCCTTGCGCCTCTGCATGCAAAAAGAGTTCTTACAGCACTTCAGCAAAATATCGCAAACTACGAGCAACAGTACGGCGAAATCAAAGAAGTTGAGCCTTTCGTATTGGGACAGAACAATAACGTTCAGGCATAATTATATGCTGAAACCAACTTTGTCAAAGTTTAACAAAGTTTATTACATAATTCCCGGTTCAGTAATGAGCCGGGATTTTTTTATGTATCAGGAGCCGGGAACCTGCTCTCCGCTGTATCTTTTTTGGTAGCTTCGGGTTCCTCCGCCACCAAAAAAGGATGCCGCTGCGATCAGGGCTAGGGGCTGCGGATTCCTGATACAACTTTGTCAAAGTTCCAAACTTTGACAAAGTTTATCCAAAATCCAAAATTAACAATTCAAATAAAAAAAACCCGCACCAGCAGTGGTACGGGAATCCTCTCATCATTTGTGTTTATGGTTGTTGTATGAGAAATCTAGAAATCAGCAGGTCAAATAAATAACACAGCAAATAAGTGCACCACCCCAACAGGAAAAGATTGTAAATTCGTTCCGTAAGCCGGTACCCTACATAAAACCGAAGTGCACCCCGGGTGTAAGCCAACAGAAGATTTATCACTGCAAGGACTGCCATTATCAGTAGATCAGAATGATCAGATAGTGACAATACGTTAACTGAATCAGCCGCAACCGCTATAAGCAGCAGTGTGCTGAACAGTACTATTAATATGGAGACTTCCTGAAAACCTTTATCTGATGGACGCGTAATTTCCTGCATGCTGCCTGTTTTGAAGTATTAATTACACCACAAATATAGGTGGGCATACCGCCAAAGTAAGTCGGTTTACTTCAGGCTTATGAAAATTCGTCCGGGATTGACATCACCTCACTTACCACATATTACCATTGTATAACTTGTCATACTGAAAGCATCCCTGCCTTGCAAAAAAGACGTTGAGATTCCCGCTGTCAAGATTCCTGCGGAATGACATAAGCGCGCTTAAAGGTGAATCGTTCCCACCGTTGTGACGCTGCAAGCATCTCTTTTCAGATAAAAGACCGCTGCGATTTGTGCGGAATGACGAACGGCTGCTTATGCGGAATGACAAACGCGGTTTTGTCATGCTGAAACCGTGGTTAGGCGTAGCCAAAGCATCAATGCGGAGATTCCTTCGGAATGACAAAAGCGCGCTTAAGGGTTAATCGCTCGCACTGTTTTCATGCTGCAAGCATCTCCACGCTGATAAAAGAACCTCTAGATTCCTGCGGAATGACAATGGGAGGGGCAGCACGTGACATTGCCGTTGATTCCACTGCTCTGTCATGCTGAAACCGTGGTTAGGCGTAGCCAAAGCATCTCCACAGCTATCAAAATTGTCCGTTCAGATTCCTCCGGAAGGACAACTTGCCGCGACCTCCATATACCTTTCTCTCTCATGCTCAAAGCATCTTCGTTGTACAAAGAAAGCCTTTAGCGTTGCTACCGACTATCCGGAATTACTGTTTCACCGTCCCCTTCAATTCATAACTTTTCCCGGTCCATTTGTAGACGGGGAATTCAGATCCGGGAAGACCGATCTTAAGATCTTTATAACCGTTGGTTTTGGTACTGAGGATTTCTACGATGCCCGGAAAACCCAGGTTGGTATCGTAATTTCCCGATTTGGCATTTTTTACCAGCAGAGTGCAGCTGGTGCCCGCATGCCCACTCCAGAAACTGTTCCCCCACTGAAGGATGATCTCCTCGGTTCCATCATCGTTAAGATCGGTCACGGTAACCTCCACGTGAAATGGTGCTTCCTCCTCACCCCGAAATGTGAACAGATTTTTATCTGATTTCGAAATGACAAATTTTGCTGCTGCGGCTGCTTTATTCTTGTCCGCAACCGTAAGTTTTGAAGTTATCCCACGAAAAAGTCTCTCAGCCTCACGGGTAAGTTTAGTCTGTTGGGCTTCGACTAAATAAAGACTTTTGGCGAACGATTCGGTCAGAGTGCAGAAGTTATTTTCCGCTGAATTTGCTGCTGATACTGCGTAAATCAGCAAGAAGGGTAAAATTAATTTTGTTTTCATCGTGCATTTTGCTTTTAACAAAATTAAACAAATACAGATACCGAAATCAGGAAAAAGACCCTACCAAATTGATTAGACAGTGATTAAATTGAAATCACTTAACATAGTCTTCTGAAACAGGAGCTTGAAGTTACAGTGATCAAAAGTATTATTTAACATAAAAAGCGTCGGAAAAAGCTAATGCTTCTGCCGACGCCGTATTAACCGTCTTCAGATAAACTGCTGCGGTAAAATTAATTCACCTGTCTTTTCAGGCTTTGCATATCAATTACAAAACGGTAGCGTACATCGCTTTTCAGCATACGTTCATAAGCTTCATTGATGTCCTGCATCTTAATCATTTCAATTTCCGGGAGGATGTTCTTCTCCCCGCAGAAATCCAGCATCTCCTGCGTTTCCTTAATTCCGCCAATAACGGAACCTGCCACCGACTTACGGCCTAAAATAAGCGGAACGGTATGAAGCATGTCTTCCATCTTACCCAAATAACCCACGAGTACTAACGTTCCGCTGATGTTCAGCGTAGCGATGTAGGGATTGATATCATGGTCATAAGGCACCGTATCAATTATCAGATCAAACTGACCCGCAGCTTCCTTCATCTCATGTTCGTATGTCGAGATGATTACCGCATCCGCACCCAAATCCAGTGCATCCTGGATCTTATCCGGAGTTCGTGAAAACAGCGTTACTTCGGCACCCAAACCTTTCGCCAGTTTAATAGCCATGTGGCCCAGACCACCCAAACCAACAACCGCCACTTTGCTTCCTTCCTTTACCTTCCAGTGAATCAGCGGTGACCAGGTAGTTACACCGGCGCAAAGCAAAGGTGCTACCGCTTTCAGGTCCAGGTTTTCCGGAATATGCAGACCGAAGGCTTCGTCCACCACTACCGATTCAGAATAACCTCCATAAGTTCTCTGTCCAGTAATGAACGGATCCTTACTGTTATAGGTTCCTGTAGAACCGTTAAGGCAGTACTGTTCCAAATCCTGACGGCAGCTGTCGCACTCGCGGCAGGAATCTACCAGACAGCCTACTCCAGCAAGATCTCCGATCTTGAATTTTGTAACCTCAGCTCCGACAACGACTACCTTTCCAATGATCTCATGACCGGGAACAGCGGGATAAACCGTACCGCCCCAGTCGTTTCGTGCAGTGTGAAGATCGCTGTGGCAAACTCCGCAGTATAAGATTTCAATTTCAATATCTGTAGGGGTAACTTCTCGGCGAAGGATGGACATTTGCTCTAGATCCTTATCCTTTGCTTCGGTTCCGTAGGCTTTTATTTCTTTTGTATTCATTTTCTGTTTTGTTAATGTAAATTTTCAGTTCAAATTTAACGAAAGGAGAAGCAGGCATCTGCTAATTATTTCTTAAAGTTTATATAAAAAATTCTGCCCTGCATAGATTATCCTTTCTCAGTCAGGTATTTCCAATATCTTTTGGGAACATGCTGGATATGCAGTTTCAAATTTTTCCTTTCAGTGATGTTGGTTTTGGTAAAATAACGCTGCCATAGCTGCTGATATTTCCTCTCCTTTTCACTGTATAAATCTGAAGGATTCTTAAGCATGCCCGATTGCTCTGCCTCTGGATAAAAGAAAGTGGTAGCATTAAGGTCGTACATTACGCCGAACTGCCGCTTCAGGTCATAAATCATCCATTTCTGATCGGCATACCGGTCTTTGAAGAAACGGTAACCGACCGGGAGTACATTGAAGTCGGGTTCCACTTTTGCAAAGAACATCCCATCCTCAAGCTCCTCAAAACGGACAAAAGCATGCAGCCGGTGGATTTCACGGCCCATACTTTTGCAGATTTTGGCAATCTCCATAATATCGCTGTCGCCAAAATTCTGAAGAACATCTGCTCCGGGATTTTTCACGGACTGCCGCACGGCTGAAAGTATCAAATCGCCGGCTTCGGGTCTTTCCGAAAGATACACAAGTAACAGTTGCCTGACACCACGTTTGCCCAGAACATTTTCCAGTTTGTTAATAACGCGGTCTGATTTTAAGTGATCCGTAATTACATGATGAACCTCATCAAAAAAAGCATGATGCTGATGATTCTCTTCAGCAACAACCTGAACCTCCTTAAACCGGTATTCGAAAACCTCAAAAACCGAAGTCATTAAACCTTCAAAAGTTCCGTCGTAAACCAGTGTGGTCATTTAGCTAAAATAAAGACAGCTGTTGTGAAAATGGGTTTTGGTATTTGGACGTCATACCGCTCAGAAGTATTTTCCTCAGATTTTGGTCATCAATGAATTTACTGAATAGATTGGAACTGTCGAATTCCACAAAATATTTAGCCCGATTCACGGCCACGCCCATTTTGCGCAGCTGGTCCATTCCTAATTTCTGGAATTTACGCGCCATCAGAATCTTTCCGGCCGACTTGGTGCCAATGCCCGGAATCCGCAGAATCATTTCTTTGGAAGCTGTATTGATATTTACAGGAAACTGTTCGCGGTGTCTAAGTGCCCAGGCAAGTTTAGGATCTACTTCCAGATCAAGGAAAGGCTGCTCAGGGTCCAGAATTTCAGACGCTTCAAAACCGTAAAACCGCATGAGCCAGTCGGCCTGATAAAGTCGGTTCTCCCGCTGCATGGGAACCTGGGAATGTATGGATGGAAGACGGCTGTCCTCCAATACCGGTACATAGCCCGAATAATAAACACGTTTGAGGTTAAAATTCTGGTAGAAATGATCGGCAACCTTTATGATTTTAAGGTCGGTTTCATTGGTAGCGCCCACAATCATCTGAGTGGACTGCCCCGCCGGTGCGAACTTGGGAACTTTCCGGAAGATTTTCTTTTCTTCTTTATACAGAATGAGTTCATTCTTAACGAAACTCATCGGTTTAATCATTTCTGAATGCGACTTGTCCGGGGCCAGGAGCTTGAGCCCCTTTTCAGTAGGAATCTCAATATTGATGGAGAGCCGGTCTGCATATAGTCCGGCCTCTTTCATGAGTTCGTCACTGGCTCCCGGTATTGATTTTAGGTGAATATAACCGTTGAAATTATGCTCCAAACGAAGTTTTTTAGCTACTCTTACCAACCTTTCCATTGTCGTATCCGAATCTTTGAAGATTCCTGAGCTCAGAAAAAGACCTTCTATATAATTCCGGCGGTAAAAACTTATGGTAAGGTCCACCACTTCCTCCACCGTAAAGGCAGCACGCTTAACGTCATTGGTCTTGCGGGAAACACAGTACGCACAATCGTAGATGCAGTGATTGGTCAGCAGAATTTTAAGCAGCGATACACAGCGTCCGTCTTCGGTATAGGTATGGCAAATCCCAGAGGCATGGCTGTTTCCCAGACCACCTTTATTTTTTCGGTTTCCACCGCTGGATGAACAGGAAACGTCGTACTTGGCAGCGTCTGCAAGTATCTCCAGTTTTTCCTGAATGCGCTCAAAATTCATATTATTATGTTAAATGGAATACACAAAAATAGTAAATAATCTCACACTAAAATAATAATTAGTAAAAGATTATACCATTTAAAGTAAGTGTGAAAAACTATTTACTATGAGGCATTCAGTAGAGTGAATACACCGTTTCAGGCAGGCGCCCAAACACTTACATTTCCGGCAGGGACAGGGAAACTTCCCCAGCCGTTTTCATCAACGGTGATTTGCTGAGGAAACCATCCCAAAAAATCGTAAAAATGTTTGCCCG
>CAYXUO010000112.1:0-6692 GCA_964468335.1 uncultured Chryseobacterium sp.
GTGATTTCCGAGGATTTATTTCCAAAGGAATCCGTAACCAGATGGTTATTACGCAAACAGACGGAACCGTTTCGGAGATTATTTTTGAACAGACCTCAGCCAATAAACTGTTGGACAGGAAAGAAGTTCTTGCGGTCTGGCATCAGAAAGGTAAACTTTCAGATTCCAACTATCAAAATATTCTGCGCAATACCAATTACTATTAAATAGCCGCTTGCTTTTGGGTGCGTTCAAGTAACCTATTGGTTGTCTTCATTTTTCTCCTTTAAATAATTGTAGTGATTCAGCAGGATTCGAATCTCGTTGAATTCAAAATCATTTGGTAATGCTTTTTTCCAGTCGGTAAGATTTTCATGTGTTTTTTCGCGGAATTCCTTTTCAAAAGTCTTAATCTTTTCTTTCGCAAATACCCGTTCAAGTTCCAAAAGCCCGCGCTCAGCAAATTTCGCGAGATGGCCGTAAATCGTTTCAACTACAAGACCCCTTTCGCGTGAGATTTCAGGAATTGTCTTACCGTTTTCGAAAAGCTGGAAAGTTAGTATGTGTGAGGGCACTTTGGCAATTTTAGAGGTAACCGGAACATCATTGGCTTTGTCGAAAAGTGGAACTTCAAGGAGGTAAAGGGACTTCAGACTGTTCAGGTAATCTTCCAGGTCGTCCAGCAGTACCCTGAAGTCGTCATTATACTGTTTCAGCCCTTTTGCAGCTTTATTTTCAGCATAAAAATCTTTAAGCGGTGAGAATGCTTTAGCATTAATCTGGTTGAAAAAAAAGTTGACTGCGCCTTTAGCCTTAGCTTCAACCTCCTTCCAGTCTTCTTTGCCAGCAATGAAGCTCTGGGTTTTCTGTTGCATTATCTTTTCAAACTTCCTGAAAATATTGTTGAAATTTTCTGTTTCAGGCTTAATGGATTCGTAAAGGAATTTCACTTTATCCCTGTCTATAAATTTGCTGCTGTTTGCAGAATTATGCCAGGACTGCAATGCGGGAAGTATCCAGCGGCAATCCAGTCGACTTACAATTTTGTGAATGCTGTAGTCATATTTTTCGGTATTCAGGATTTGCTCCAGCCGGTCATTGGCCTGGGTTTCATCCTGGAACTGTGCTACGCGCCGGTCTGTTATAATTACTTCCGGCGTGATTTTCGATTTCAGGACAATTCCTTCCAGAGTACGGCAGCGGGACAGGGCCACGTATACCTGCCCTGAAGCAAAGGACTGGCCTGCATCAATGATAAGACGGTCAAAGGTAAGTCCCTGCGATTTGTGAATGGTTACGGCCCATGCCAGCCGGATGGGGTATTGGTTAAAACTTCCCAGCACCTCCTCCTTTATTGTTTTATCCGAAGCCAGTGAGTATTTTTTCTGCTCCCACGTTTCCTTTTTCAGCGTATAGGTTTCACCGCTTCCGTCAATCTGAACAACAATTTCCTTCTCCTCAACTTCCAGCACTTCCGCCAGCTTGCCATTGAAGTATTTTCTCTCGCCGCTCGCATCGTTGCGGATAAACATAACCTGACAGCCGGGCTTCAGCTCAAGCAGCTCATCATTTGGATATTGGTTTTCGTTAAAGGTCCCTTCTATATCAGCAGCATACATCCGTGATTTCCCCGGCAGTTCAGCCAATCTCTTCCGGTTGATTTCGTCAGCCATCCGGTTATGTGAGGTCAGATAGACATAAGGTACCTCGCCTGGATCAAAATCCGGCATATATCGTTGATTCAAAAGGTCAAAATCAATATCACCCACTACACCTTCACGTATGTCGTTCAGGATTTCCAGAAAAGTTTCGTCAGTCTGCCGGTATACCGTTGTGAGTTCAATGGTAATCAAAGGGACTTCCTTAAGCGCCAGGCTTTCAAAGAAGAAGGGGGAATTGTAGAACCGTTTTAAAATATGTTCGTCGCGGACCACAGGCGGTAGCTGGTACAGGTCGCCAATGAAGAGCATCTGAACCCCGCCAAACCTGTTGTCATTCCTGCGCACGAACCGCAGGGAATGATCCATCATGTCCAGCACATCGGCACGCAGCATGGAAACTTCGTCAATGATGACCAGCTCAATTTCACGTAAAAGTTTAAGTTTTTCCTTGCGGTACTTAAAATGATTTGTCAGGTCGGCAATATTCAATGCTATATTACCGTCTATGCGGTCGGTTGTAGGTAAAAAAGTGCGTGGTGGCAAACCAAACATGGAATGTATTGTTACCCCGCCAGCATTGATGGCTGCTATGCCGGTGGGAGCCAGAACTACATGTTTTTTAGTCGTTTTCTTTACGAACTCGCTAAGAAATGTGGTCTTACCTGTACCGGCTTTTCCAGTGAGGAAGATGCTTCGGCTGGTGTGCTCCGCGAGGTCAAAAAGCTGCTGATTCATGAGGTAAAATTAGTTAAAATTAAGGTCAAACAAAACTGCCTAAGTAGTACACTCACCAATTTTTTGGTTAAATTTGGCAGGTATAGAAAATTACCAATTGCTGTTATGAAGAAAATTTTGCTGATTATTACAATGATCGTGGGTGTAACCGCATGTACTCCCAAAAAGGTTCTGACCGATATAGATACGCTCCCTAAAGATGTATCGCTGAAACCAGACCGCGAAATTGAAGTGGACGAGCCGGCGCTGGTGCAGGAAAGGGAAGATATCAGGATGATGCGGGCATCCATTGATTCCTTACGGGATTCTTATGTGTGCCGCGGTACGGACGACTGGCGTGTGTCGCCAATCGGTTCAAAACCCTGCGGCGGACCGGCTTCCTATATAGCTTATCATAAAGAGATTGAATTAGAGATATTACCGAAAATACAGGAGTTCACACGTCGGCAGGCGGCTTATAATCAAAAGCGTAACCTGTTTTCTGACTGCCGGGTAGAACCACAGCCTAGTGGCGTGCAATGCAAGTCCGGCCAAGCTGTCCTTTTATATAATGACAGCAGTCAGGCTTCTAATGTGGATTAGATCATGCTGTCATCCGGTGTTTTAGCATCGTTGTCTACATCGCAATCCACCATGCATACAATTTCAGATTTTTTATCTTCGGCAATCATCTGCGGACTCCACTTAGCATGTCGCGAAGGTATAACGGTAAGTCCTTTTTTCTGTGAATACACTTTAGTGAATTCGGCACCCAGGAAAATAAGCTGGCAGGTATAATTCACCCAAAGCATCAGTAGAATTACAGTGCCCGCCGCACCGAAGGCAGATGTTGGATTGAAATTCTCGAAATAGTAGGTAATCAGATATTTTCCTACAGTAAACAGCAGGGTAGTGGCAAAGGCGCCTGTCCAGACGGATTTCCAGGGCAACTCCACATCGGGCAAAACCTTGAACATAAAGCCAAAAAGCACCATTGTAATCATGAAACCAACAGCGATATTTAAAAGCTGTACAAATAAATAGGTCTCTAAACTGAAACGTGCCACGATCCAGTCATTAGCCATGCCAATAAATGAGGAAAGGAGTAGGGTAATCAGCAGCAGAAAAGCAATTACAAGAATTAATCCCAGGGAGTTGGCGCGGTCCAGAATGAACTTTTGCCAGGCTTTTTTTGGAGCAGGTTCCACATCCCATAATTTATTCAGAGATTTCTGAAGCTGGAAGAAAAGAGAGGTGGCACCGAAAATAAGTGTGCCAACACCAAAGGCCTTCATCCAGATGTTTTCCTTATCCACCATGCCGCTGACGACCATCTCTTCAACCTGTTTGCCCACATTCTGACCCATCATGCTGCCTATGAACTGTGTGATTTCACCACGTACAGCTTCGGCGCCAAAGAAAATACCAGCTACCCAAATAATGATGATGAGCAGACCCGGCACAGAAAATATAGCACTGTAGGCCAGACTGGCGGCGTCGGTTCCCAGATCACGTGCGCTCCAGTCTTTAAATGTGGCGACAAGGATGTCCCAAAATTCCTTTAGCTTTTTCATAATTTGATTTGTAGGAACCGAATTCAATTTTAATGCCTTTCAGAAATGCCGGTTTCAGGAATCACCCACCCAGTCGCTTTTCAGGATACCATATCTGTGAACATCCTGAAAAAGGTTCTGATGGTAATATTCCTGCTTCAGGAATCCTTCATGTTTCATTCCCGCCTTCAGCATCACTTTTCCAGAGGCTGGATTATGGGCGAAATGAGTGGCATAAATCTTATTGAGTTGTAGGGTTTCAAAACCGAATTCAAGTACTGCCTTCACCGCTTCGGCAGCATATCCACGGCCGTGGAATTCCTGGCCCAACCAGTAACCTACCTCCGCTTTAAAATGCTCTTTCACAGGGTGAAGTCCGATCATACCCATGAACTGACCGGTCTTCTGTTCTCTTATTGCAAAGCGGAACGCCGTGCCGTTTTCCCAGCCTTCGCAGCAGATGGAAAGCCAGTTTTGAGCGTGAGTAATTGTATATGGCGAGGGAATATTGAAGATATTCCCGGCAATTTCCTCTGTTGAATTTATCTGCGCAGTAATGTCGTCCAAATCAGTTTCGGCAGGCGGGACCAGCAGCAACCGCGATGTACGAAGTTCAGGATAGGGAAACATAGAAAGGGATCTTTTTAATTCTGCCGGAAGTGTTCGCGTTTTAGTTCATACCGCATTATCCTTATACCAGCCGGAGTATTTTACGTAATTGTTGGCAATGCGGTTTACCTCACCTTCCAAAAGTTCAGAAGATATATCCTTTATTTTCCTGGCCGGGATTCCGCCCCAGACTTCACCCGATTTGATATGCGTGCCCTGGGTAACTACCGAACCAGCGCCTACGATTGAATTACTCTCCACCACACAGTCATCCATCACGATGGCACCCATGCCAATCAGTACATTGTCTTTAATATGACAGCCGTGAACAATGGCATTATGGCCTATAGACACGTTGTTGCCAATGATCAGCGGGTATTTTTCGTAAGTGCAGTGAAGCATGGCATTGTCCTGCACATTTACCTTATCGCCCATTTTTATGTAGTGCACGTCGCCCCGGATTACCGCGTTATACCAAATGCTGCAGTCTTTTCCCATCGTAACATCGCCAATGATGGTTGCTGTTTCTGCCAGAAATGTATTATCGCCTATTTGTGGACTCTTGCCCAAAAGTTCTTTTACTATTGCCATGTTGAATTTATCTTAATTGAAAGTAGGTTACAGCGGTATTGAAAATATCTAAATGCCGGATTCTGTAAGCCGTTTTATAATCTGTATTTTTGTACATTCAAATTTAAAGAATAAAATGAGACAAATAATTATAGAACCTACCGAAAACCCGAAAGTGATGAAGTTTGTAGCCGACTACAACCTGATTCCGGGTTCGCTGGAACTGGACAGGTCTTCAGATATATCAGAAATCCCGCTGGCGCAGGAACTTTTCAATTACCCGTTTGTAGACAGGATTTTTATAACTGCCAACTTTATTGCTGTAGCAAAACAGGACAGTGTGGAATGGGAAATGGTTGCCGAAAGCCTTAAGAATGTTATTGAGGACGAACTTCTGGCTAATCCGCGTATTTATCTTCAGAAAAGAAAAGAGATGTATCAGATTTATGCGGAAATGACCCCAAACCCTAATGTAATGAAATTTGTATCCAGCAGGTTACTTCTGGACGGTTTTGTTGAGGTGAAGAATGGTCAGCAGGAAATTGATGTTCCATTGGCGAAAGCGGTATTTGAAGAGTTTGAGTTTGCTAAGGAAGTTTTTATTTCCGATAATTTTGTGGCAGTTACAAGAGACGAATCGGTGCAGTGGCACGAAGTGATGACGGCAGTTCGCGCTTTCATCGCCGAGTACCTTCAGAATGGTGGCGCGATCTCCAATGTGACCGCTCAAAAACATGAAAGCCCGGTCCAGAATATCATTAACAGAGAATATACCGACAACGAGCAAAAGATTTCCGATATCCTGAATGAATATGTTGCACCGGCTGTTGAGAATGACGGAGGTAAAATTTCTCTGCTGGAGTACGATGCGGATACAAAGACCGCCAGAATGTTATTGCAGGGTGCCTGCTCCGGATGTCCAAGCTCCACGGCCACGCTCAAAGGCGGAATTGAAAACCTGCTGAAGCAGTTTGTTCCCGAACTTGTAGAGCAGGTTGAAGCGGTAAACGGATAATTACAATTCAGCTTATTAATTTTTCATCTTCAGGAGTGTTTATGCAGTTTGTTATTTACGCGCACTCCAGTTAGAAAATCAAGCTTCCACAAAAACACTAAATAATAAAAAAATTGCAGGATAATAACATTCAGGCGTCGGGAATGCCTACTAAAAAAGGCATTTTACTTGTTAATCTGGGTTCACCCAAATCCACAGAAGTTAAAGATGTAAAAGAGTATCTGGACGAATTTCTGATGGACGAAAAGGTCATTGATTACAGATGGTTTTTCCGGAGTTTGCTCGTTCAGGGAATTATCCTGCGCACGCGCCCGCCAAAATCGGCGGAAGCCTACAAGACCGTATGGACGCCGGAAGGTTCGCCACTGATTGTTATCACCAGGCAAATTCAGAAAAAATTACAGAAGCTTGTAGATGTGCCGGTGGAAATCGGGATGAGGTATGCCGAACCCAGCATTGAAAACGGTATCCGCAGCCTTACTGAGCAGGGCGTTACTGATATTGTGCTTGTTCCGCTTTACCCTCAGTATGCCATGAGTACAACGGAGACCGTTGTGGAAAAGGCCGAGGAAGTGCGTAAGAAGTTATTTC
>CAYXUO010000113.1:0-6665 GCA_964468335.1 uncultured Chryseobacterium sp.
GGAATTCAACCACCGAAGCAGCTGTCTCCATCTTTAGCGGTCCCGGAACACCCAATCTGTCTTTTTGCTGTGCAAAAGCGCTGATAGCGATGAATATAAAAAGAGTTTGAATTGTTTTCTTTAGCATAACTTTTTAATTTAGTCGCCCGTAATCATATGATGCAAACTTTGCTTCATGGATTCAAGCTGGGTTTTCTTTTCCTCAATTTTTTTGAAGGTATCTTTCAATAACGGATTATCGGGTGTAGGATTGTGGAAGAAGCCAAGATTATTTTCAAGTTTCACGATTTCTGCTTCCAGATCGGCAATTTGATTTTTGATTTTACGTGCCTTATCCGTGATCTGATTCTCGGTCAGTCCTTCCTCTTTCAGTTCGTAGTCGTGGATTTTGTTGAGCTTCATCTTTTCCCGCAGAACCTTATTAAACCGAGTGTTAATCGATAATTTTTCCCGCGGCACCTTACCGATACTGTTCCAGGAGTTTTTAATCTGCTCAATTTTTTCAACGCTTCCTTCTCCGTCTGTAACTTCAGAAAGTTCGTCCAGAAGTGCTTTTTTCCTCTTATAGTTCTCTTTCCAGTTATCACCGCCGGCATCATTCTTTGCCCGGTAATTTTCAAAGAAAACATTGCAACTGTTCCGGAACTCATCCCAAACTTTGTTGGTCATACTCCGGGGTACATGACCGATCTTCTTCCAGTCTTCCTGCAGCTTCTTGAATAGCGGTATAGCAGTTTCCCAATCTTCGGTGTTCATGTGCTGCTTAGCGGTCTCTATTAATCTTAGTTTTTCGTCCAGGTTATGTTGCTGACTGTTTTTAAGTCCTTTGTAAAATTCATTTTTCTTATTGTTGAAGGTGCGCAGAACCTGCTTAAACTCATTCCAGTTCTGGTTTGAAATTTTACGCGGGACACTTCCTGTTTTCAAAAATTCAGTACGAAGTTCTTCCACCTGCTTAATGGCATTTTGCCAGTAGCTGTGATTGGGATCTTTTTCCGGATTTACCAGTTTCTTAATCTGGTCAATAATTCCATTCTTCCGCTCCAGATTTGCTGATTGTTCCCCTTCAATCTGACTGCTCAGTTCGGCGCGGCGCTCATGCACTTTGTTAGAAATTTCCTTGAATACCTGCCATGTTTTTTCGCGGAACTCCTCTGCCACGGGTTCTGCTTCTTCCTTCCAAAGTTTGTGCAGGTACTGAAGCTCATTCAGCGCCTTCTGGACAGACGGTTCATTTTCCAGTTCTCTGGCACGTGCAATAATATGCTCGCGTTTTTCCAGATTATGAGCATATTCCTGCTCCAGATACTCCTTGTTCATATCCAGCATCTGATAAAATTGGTTCAGATGGTGGAAGTAATTATTATTAAGCAGTTTAAATTCAGATTTGGGCACCTGTCCTGCCCGGCTCCAGTCTTCCTTAATTTCGCGGATCTCCCGAAAGAAATTCGTGCCTGCCTCAGAATGCGTGTACAGATTTTTCAGCCTTTCAATAACGGACTGACGTGTCTCCAGGTTCTTTGTCTGCTCTTCTTCCTGTTGCTTGTGAAATTCGTCCTGCTTTTCACGGTAAATATGGGAAAGACCCGACAGTTTAGCTTTGGATGGATGCTCATAGGTGAATTCCACTTCACTGGTGCCGGAAGCGGTTATTTCCTGTCTTTTATCCTCAGTTTCATCATGGATGATTTTTGAAGCTTCTTCACGTAATTTCGCGAACTGTCTGAAATCTGCGCCTCCAGTTTTGTCGTTGATAATCTTCTCCATGCGGTCAAAGATTTGGGTCAGACTCAGCCCATTAAAATCTTCTTCAATGGCGTGTTCCTCGTCCGTAGGCTCATCAGACGATGTGTTCTCCGGATTTGAATTTTCCATTTCTTCAGATGAAGATGTTACAGGCTCTGAAATCGTTTCCGGCTCCTCTACCGGTTCAGGCTGGCTTTCTTCGGCCGGTTCTTCCACGGCGGTTTCCGGTTCTTCAGGTATAGAAGCTGCGTCTTGCCCTGCAATGCTGTCATCAACTGCAATCTCCCCAGTGGCAACAGGTGTTGTGTCTGTAGCCGAAGATGTATCAGAATCCTGTTCAGGAGTCTTTATTTGTTCGGGTTGCGATGCGGAAACCGTTTCGGGCTGTCCTTCGGCAGCAGATTTAATTTCTTTGTTCTCGGAGTGGGATGGATCCGGTGTCATAGCCAGTCTTTTTAAATGAATTCAGTTAGATGGTGATTCAAATGCTTGCAGCACCTGTTTTGTGCAATAAATATAAACAAAAATTATAACTCTTCGGAAGCGGTTCAGAATTAAAGGAAAAATCAGCTGCCGGTTTAAGCTTTATCTATCGCACCCTGCCATATTTCCCAGGCTTTTTCCGCCTGCTGTTTCAGCATCAACTGCCCGTTGCAGGTAACGGCACCTCTTTCTGCCGCCTTCCGCAGAAATGCCGTTTGAGGTGGATTATAAATTAGGTCGATAACCAGATGCTCCGGCGAAAGAGCTTCAAAAGGAAATGGCAGACATTCATTTACATTCGGAAAGGTTCCGACCGGTGTGGTCTGTATAATGATCGTGTTAGCAGAAACCTTTTCCGCGGGAAGGGTGTCGAAATTCAAACCGCTTTGTCGGTAAACAGTTTCATAAGGTATACCCATGCTCCTGAGAACGTACTGCACGGCCCTGGCAGCTCCGCCGTTTCCCAACACAAGTGCAGACCGGTGATGATGCTTTTTGAACATTGAAAGGGTCTTTGCAAAACCAGCTGCATCGGTATTGTAACCTTTCAGTGTTCCAGCGCTTATTTTCACGGTATTTACGGCACCAATTTGCGCAGCCTCTTCACTTAAGCTGTCCAGACAGGGGATGATTTCCTGCTTGTAAGGAATGGTGACATTAAAGCCGGAGAGTCCCTTTTCTGCACAAAACACCCTTATTTCACTTAAGTCCTTCAGGTCAAAAAGTTCATAGGAACAGTTTTCCAGATGAAGCTGTCTGAATTTTTCGGTAAAATATTTTTTCGAGAAAGAATAGGAAATATTTCGCCCAACGAGACCATATCTTTTTGCAGCACTCATAATTCAAAAATATAAAAAAAAGGCCGGAAAATTTTCCGGCCTGACTTCCTCATGGTGAGATGCTATTTCACCAGGAATTTAAATGATTTACCATCGAGGCTTAGTATATATACGCCCGCTTTCAGGTTATTAAGCTTAATACTGTCTGAAGATGAGAATGGTTTGGCGACAGTCTGAATAAGTCTTCCGTCAACAGTGTAGATTTGAGCATTCAGTACCTTATTCAGCTCCGGACCATTTACAAAAAGTTCACCGTTACTCACCGGATTTGGATAAATGGTTAGATTTGAACCGGTTAAAGTCTCGCTTGTTCCCAGAGTGTAGCACGTCCAGCTTAGATCGTCAAATGCGACACGGTTACTTGGTACACTGTTATCCGTTAGGCTTATTACAGCGTTACCTGTGATGTTCAGGTTATCCACCGTGGTGGTAACGGAAGTGTCCGGAGTACCACTGTAGGGTATGGTGCCTACAATATTGCCATTTACACGAAGATTAAATGTACCGGCAGTGCCTGCAAACTTAAGTTGTGTGGTGACCGTAACACTTTTTACACCCCCAGTTACCGTGGAAGAAGTCAGTGAACCGTTCCGGATGGTAATTGCCCGTCCGTTGATGGTCTGGTCTGTCCTGGCGTCAGTTGCCGTCCAGGTTACATTATTAGCCGTCCACGTACGCAGGGCGTATCCGCTGTTATTGGCCGGCATGCCGTCGAATGACTCAGTGCCGCAGCTGCCGCCCGGCGCGCCGGCCATTGTTGTAGCTGCAACGGAATTACTTGTGGCTGAAACATTCCCTGCAAGGTCTTTGGCCACTACGTAAAAGGTATACGTGGTTGCAGGTGCGAGACCTGAAACGGTAGCCGATGTTCCTGAAACTGTAGAATGATAGACACCGTTTATATATATATCATAAGCAACTACAGCGATATTATCGGTTGATGCTGTCCAGCTTAACGGAACCGAAGAACTTGTGGCCGTGCCTGCAGACAGCGCAGTAGGAGCGGTAGGAGCGATGGTGTCTGAAGTGCCCCAGATTGTATTCACCCATTGTGGATTGTCAATGAATGGATTTCTGTTCCCCTGAAAGGCGTAAGACGCATTGTTTCTTGCGGTCTCTACCTGTGATACAGGATCCTGAGCGTGCCACAGCAAAAGTTGCTGCAGTTGCCAGGACTGCAGTCCCGGGTAGGCAGACCCGCCCAGCATATTTCCTGAGCTGAAGTTGGTCAGCTGGTTTTCATAACGGGTAACGAAATAAAAGATCATGCGTGCTACATCTCCTTTGAACGCGTCCACCGGCTCAAATACGGTTCCACCATAGCCCGCGGAAACAGATGATCCCAATTTGGACCCGTTTAATGAGGTAAAGGTAGCAGTGCCCACCATTCCGAAAGGAAAGTTGTTTCTCATCCCATTTACCTTGCCGTCCGTTGCTCTCACAAAATGGATATCATTTTTCATTGGGCTGTCCTCATTAAAGAGGCTTTGAGGAACGATATGTTCGCGGTTGTAGCAGTCGCCTTCATTGGAATAATTACCACATTGCTCTGTTATCGGAGTAAAGGTGTAGGGATCGGGACCGGCCACATTTTCGGAATATATGTCCAGGATGGTCCCGTCATTTTCGTAAAAATAATCACGGTCTGTGGTCAGGTATCCTGTCCAGAGGCCGCTGTAACCCATATCGGAGTGACCATTGGTAATGATGGTACTTAGCTGGGTTTTTAACTGTGCACCGGTGCCGGTAGCACTGTTGTAATAGCCTGCGGGCGGCTGTGCAGAAAGCAGGCCGAAAAACAGACTCAGAATAAGTACAACTGAAGACTTTTTCATAATGTATTGAACTGTAAAAAATTGGATGGCAAAATTACTAAAAAAATAAGTAGGGTTACATTAACCTTTAGTGATATGCTGTCTGTTGATTTTGGAAAACGTCCACGAAATCAGGAGTCCAAAAGCAGCAGCTGTGGCAGCCACAATAACGTAATTTGCAGGCAGGATGCGTACCGGGAAGGCCAGGTCTATAGCTGCATTCGCCTTAAAGAAACCAGTTTGTAGCTGGATGAAACAAATGACCGTTCCTACAATCAGTCCGGAGACAATTCCGGTAATCACAATCAGCATGCCGGTATAAAAGTAAGTTCTCCTGAGTTCCCGGAGTGGAAGTCCCAGAGAAAGTAGGGAGCGCGCCTGTTCTTTTTTATCCAGCTGCAGAATGATAATGGCGCCGGCAAGGTTAAAAGTGGTAATGAAAATAACAAGGACGAAAATAAAATAGATAAAGAGCTTTTCAATGTTGATCATCTTCCAAAAAGCCGCGTTTTCCTCTTTCTTGGTGGTAATATTATAGTCCTTTCCAAACTGCTTCATGAGTTGGTCCCGCACAGCTTCTGCCTGGTTTCCGTCACGGAGTTTAATAAGAATCTGGTAAGCTGATCCCTCCGGCAGGTTCAAAAGTTGCTGCGCCAGGGAAATGGGAGATATGATATAATTGTTCAGCTGGTCGTTTCCGGAAAAAACTCCGGTTACATAGATCTCTTTTCTGTTGAAGATATCTTCCTCTTTATTAATAAGGCCCGTTCCTGCCTTAGGCATGAACACGGTTGCAAAATCTGCCTGACTTCCAACAGGAATTGATAGCCGGTTGCCGAGTTGATTTTCCATCACTACCTCATTTGGGAATTCAAAAGTGGGGTAGGAGCCGTAAAATATATTTTTATTGACGGGGTTCACCGAGATATAGGCTGAATCAACACCTCGCAGATAGGCAATGTCACCTTTTCCGCCATAATCAATATATACCTTTTCTTCAATAGCCTTGGAGAGTCCTGCAACATCACTTCTCTTAGTGATTATCTGCTGAATTTTCGCCACATCCTTCAGAACCTTGCCCTGCCGGCTTTTCACTGTAAGGTCGGCATGCAGGTCGGAAATCAGCTCCCTGTTCAGGTCTTCAAGTCCCGAAAATACAGAGATAATGATGAACATTGCCGCTACGGCTACCATCATTGCCAGGGCGGCCAGCCAGGTAATGAAGGTTACGGCCGTACTGCCTTTTTTGGCAATAAGGTAACGTTTGGCTATGTGAAATGCAGTGCCGGACACAGTCAGTATTAGAGGGTGGGGTTGTCGCCTTCGCCGCGAAGTTCCTTTTCAATCTTTTCAACATCGTCCAGGGTGGTATCCAGATAGAAGCTGAGCTGAGGGATGACGCGCACCTGTTTGCCCATTTTCTGACCGATAAAATTACGGTACTGGGATTTGTTCACCTCAATTTCGTGCATAATGGGTTTGCGGAATTCCTGAGGGAAAATACTCAGATATATCTTAGCAATACTCAGGTCGGGAGTAACTTTTACATCTGAAACACTGACCATAAAGGTCTCTTTGCTGTCTGACGACTGCTTGCGGAAGAGTTCGGCAAAATCCTCCTGGATAATCTGTGCTACTTTTCGCTGTCTGTTACTTTCGTTCATGCGGCAAATTTACTACTTTTGTTTCAATTATTTGGGCGTGTCCATATAGTTGCGCGGCCTGCGGCCGCGCAACTATATGGCCGGTCTGCGTGCAGTCGCTTTTTCGGGGCGGCGGCGAA
>CAYXUO010000114.1:0-1878 GCA_964468335.1 uncultured Chryseobacterium sp.
TTCATAATTCCTTTCAAGAAGTTCATTCAGTATGGCTTTTCCTACAAATCCTGTAGCGCCGATAAGTGCTATTTTCATATTTATATTCTTATGGATTCCTTACAAAGATAGTTTCTAAGGAAGTCCTGCACATTGACATAAGTTAAGAAATCGGCTCTGTTGCTCTGTGCCATGATTGCGGCTATCCCTGGGCGGACCTCATATTCTCACCATCCCTGGAATGAAGCCTGCGGAATACAAACCCGGAAAGAATGGTGAGAAGCCCTACCACTATAAAAGTGTACCTGAATGCTAAGTGTGGATTACCGTGCATTAATGCGGTGTTGCCTTCAAATATCTTCAGTACGATGAGCCCGAAAGCGATCCCGAAACCAATAGCCAGCTGTTGGTTCACTGCCAGGAGAGAGTTTCCGCTGCTGGTATGGCTGTTACGCAGGTCGGCCAGGGAAATGGTATTCATGGAGGTGAACTGTATGGAATTGAAAAATCCCAGAACTGCTATGATGGGCAGGAACCACCAGATTGATGTGTTAATACCGGGAATTCCCATGCAGCAAATCAGGAATCCGATGATAAAGGTATTGGTCATGAGTGTTTTTCTGTAGCCGAACCTGTTCAGGATCTTAATGACAGACGATTTTCCAAACATGGCTGTCAGCGCCATGGGTGCTACAATCCAGCCCGATATTACGGCACTTTGGCCATAAGCAATCTGTATCATGAGTGGCAGGAGCAGCGGCACCGAACTGATGCCCAATCGCGTGGCTAGATTTCCCAGCACGCCAACGCGGAAGGTCCGCACCTGAAACAGGTTCAGCGGAAATATAGGATCTGCAGTCTTACTTGCATGCCGGTAATAATAATAGATCATCAGGAAGCCGAGGACAAAGATGAGCAGCACCGGCGTTGTATGTGCGGAGGTGCCGAAAAGTTCGAGCGCAACCGAGAGAAGCAACGAAGCGGAGGCGAAGATCAGGAAACCCTTCAGGTCAAAACTGATTTCCTCAGATTTATAGTCGGGCATGTATTTCAGACTCAAATAGATGCCTATTAAACCGATCGGGATGTTAATTAGGAAAATCCAGTGCCAGGAGAGGTAGTCCACCATATATCCTCCCACTAACGGACCAAGTACAGGGCCGATAAGCGCCGGCACAATTGCATAATTGAGGGCCGGCAGTAATTCATTTCTGTCATAGGTGCGGATAAGAGCCAATCTCCCAACAGGTGTCATTAAACTTCCTCCTATACCCTGCACTACGCGTGAAATTACAAGTTGAGTGAGGTTTTGAGATGCGGCACAGAACAAGGATCCCAAACTGAATACTATAATTGAAAATATAAATATTTTTTTGGTGCCGAACTTATCTGCCAAAAACCCACTTACAGGCATGAACAGAGCCAGCGTGAGAACGTAGCTGATAATCGTGTTCTGCATATCCAGCGGTGATTCCTGCAGGTCCGCCGCTATGGAGGGCAGGGAAGTATTCAGGATAGTGGAGTCCAGCATCTGCATGAAAATCGCAGTTGCCAGTATAAACGGAAGAATTCTTTTTGTGGGAGTGTCAAAAATCTTTGAAGAATCGGGCATTGAAACGTATCATCAAAAAATGAACCTAAAAATCTAAGCTATCTAACCTGGTAATTTCTTAATTATTGTTCACAAAAAAAACCTGCCGGAATTGGCAGGTTTGATTTTTAGTATTTTTTGTCTCTGTGTTCAACATCGGTCCAGGGGCCGCCATCTTTCTTATATCTTACAAAGATATAATCTTCAAAGTCCAGGGTCTTGTACACAATATTGTCATTACCCACCTGAAAGGCGGTGATGTAATAGTAGTCCGCATCGCTCTTCACTTTCTTGTCGCCCATTTTTGC
>CAYXUO010000114.1:1888-5717 GCA_964468335.1 uncultured Chryseobacterium sp.
CTTTTTAACTCGGTGTAAAATACCTCATTTTTCTTTGCATCAGGAACAATGTCTACAATCTTGTATTCGTCCTCGTCTATCCACATATAATAGATTTTCTGCTCCTGAGTTTTGTGGTTGGCCGAGGTGAAAGAGTAAAGTTTCTTCGGAAGCATGGTAACAATACTTTCCGGCTTCACTACTAAAGAATATTTCTCATCTTGAGGGTCAACATAGGTGTTTAGGTTAAGTGCCATCACCGGGTTTGTCCAGTCTTTGTTCTTAAAATACTGGTCCAGTGAAAGCTCAGCATCATCTCTGAACTTCTTATTTTCCTCAGTAAGGGTTTTTGTTGGGATTTGCGGCATGATTTCCTTTACAAAAGAATAAAGTACTCTTGGCTTAATTTCTTTAAGATGTGGATAGGCCTGCAATTCATCCACCTTTGTAAGCCAGAAATACTGCTGGTAAAAATCTTCCTTATCCTTAGATTTTACATTTTTGTATGAAACGCCAAGTTTTTTTGAATTCATTACCGACTCAAACTTATTTTGTGCGAAGGACAAGTTAAAAGCCAGCAATGCAGTAAAAAGTAGAATTATGTTTCTTCTCATTTTTTGAATTGTTAAGTATTTTCCAAATATAGTTAATTATTGGATAATCTTTGGCCGCATTTGTTAAAATTCAAATTAAAAATTCTTGCATTATTAAGATTTATTGAGTGAAATCTACACGTTATCAGGGTTTTAAGGGTTAGATTATTTTTAAGCCTGAAAAATGGATTTGTTAATAAGACTCTTCGTGCACATTAACAGCCCGGCCACTGGGATCACTCATGTTTTTAAAAGCTTCATCCCACTCCAAAGCAATGGGTGTTGAACATGCAACCGATGGAACTGACGGTACCGTAGCCGCGGCAGTTTCACTGGGGAAATGTTCTTCAAATATCGTCCTGTACCGGTACTCTTCTTTATTTTGCGGAGTGTTAAGCGGGAATCTGAATTTCGCATTTACCATCATTTCCTCTGAGACTTCGTTTTCAGCTGTCTCTTTCAGTGAGTCGATCCACGAGTAACCCACACCGTCTGAGAACTGTTCTTTCTGTCGCCACGCGATACTTTCCGGTAAGAGATCTTCGAAAGCTTTTCGGAGTACATATTTTTCCATCCTGCCTTCTGCCAGACTGATCATCTTGTCCTTAGGGTTCACGTTCATCGCAACATCCATAAATTCCTTATCCAGAAACGGAACCCGACCTTCAATTCCCCAGCTCATAAGCGCTTTATTGGCACGAAGGCAGTCGTAGAGGTGCAGTTTACCTAATTTTCTGACGGTTTCGGCGTGGAATTCCTTTGCGTTTGGCGCCTTGTGGAAATAGAGATATCCACCGAAAAGTTCGTCACTGCCTTCACCGGAAAGAACCATTTTAATACCCATGGACTTTATTACCCTTGCCAAAAGATACATAGGTGTGGATGCGCGCACCGTTGTAACATCGTAGGTTTCCAGATGGTAAATGACATCGCGGATGGCATCCAGGCCTTCCTGAACAGTGAAATGAACCTCGTGATGTATGGAACCGATATGATCTGCTGCTTTCTGCGCCGCAACCAGGTCGGGAGATCCTTGCAGTCCAACGGCGAAACTGTGCAGACGGGGATACCAGGCTTCTTCCTGATCGCCGCTTTCAATGCGGTTTCGTGCATATTTGGCTGTCACTGCAGCAATAATGGATGAGTCCAGGCCGCCACTTAGCAAAACACCGTAGGGTACATCACTCATCAACTGGCGGTGTACCGCTGCTTCCAGACCTTCCCTTATTTTACTGATATCCGTTACATTATCTTCCACATGGTTATATTCTTCCCAATCACGGTGATACCATTTTTGCATCTCAAAGCTATCTGCACTGTACAGATAGTGACCCGGCATAAACACTTCAATGGATTTGCATATCCCTTCCAGGGCCTTCAGTTCAGAAGCGACATAATAATTGCCGTTACGGTCCCATCCCTGATAAAGGGGGCAAATTCCCATATGGTCACGCCCAACGAGGTAGGTTCCGTTTTCCGAATCATAGAGTGCGAAGGCGAATATGCCGTTAAGTTTTTCCAGAAAATCCTTACCGTAACGGCGATACAATGCCAGGATCACTTCGCAGTCTGACTGTGTGAGGAATTCATAGTCCGGAAATTCGGCACGCAACTCACGGTGATTATATATTTCACCGTTTACAGCCAAAACTACCTTGCCGTCTTTGGTGAAAAGCGGCTGTTTGCCCGAGGTTGGATCTACAATGGCCAGACGTTCATGGGAGAAGATTACATTTTCGTCCTGGAAAATGCCGCTCCAGTCCGGACCACGGTGCCTGACTTTTCGGGACATCTGTAGGATTTGAGGCCGTAACGTTTCTGTTTTTTGTTTTGCATCGAGCAAGCATACGATTCCACACATAATAAACTGTTTTTTGGTTATAAGTTTTTTATCTGATACAAACTTATTGATATGATTAATAAAAGCAAATAAAAAATACCATATGTATTATAAAATATTGATAATTGTATGGTTGTGGGGAATAAATTTCACATTTGAATTTTTTTGATGCCTTTCAGGTAAAAATTTTTCACAAAAAAAAACAGCCCGAAAGCTGTTTAGTCATTTTGTTTTGCGGAATGATCAGGCATTGCGGCCAATAAGTGCCATATAGAAACCATCGAATCCGGCGCTGGGCATCACCTTCTCTTCTTTCAGAAGGGTGAATTCAGCATTGTTCTTTAGGAAGGTTTCCACCTGTTCGTTATTCTCGCTTGGCAGGATGGAACATGTGGCGTACAGCATCTTGCCGCCTTTTTTAAGCATTTTCGAATAGTCCTGCAGGATCTGCTGTTGTTCCTTCTTAATACGGTCTATGAAATCCTGGTCTATTTTCCATTTGGAATCCGGGTTTCTCTTCAGTACCCCGAGTCCGGAACACGGAGCATCAATGAGCAGTCGGTCCGCTTTTTCGTGCAGGCGCTTAATTACTTTATTGTCTTCAATAAACCTTGCTTCTATATTGTGAGCTCCGGCTCGTTTCGCCCGGCGTTTCAGTTCGGCCAGTTTCCATTCATAAATGTCCAAAGCGATGATCTGACCTTTGTTTTTCATGAGGGCTGCCAGGTGCAAGGTCTTGCCACCGGCACCGGCACAGGCATCAACTACACGCATCCCTTCCTGAACGTCCAGCAGCTCGCCGATTTTTTGCGAAGAGGCATCCTGAACTTCAAAAAGTCCGTCTTTGAAAGCTGATGTGAGGAAAACGTTTTTCTTTTCCTCCAACTGAACCGCATCGGGATAGTTCCGTATCTGGAAACTTTCCACATCTTCATCTTTAAGGTCAGAAACCAGTTCTTTTGCAGTTGTTTTCAGTGTATTGGCGCGTAAAATGGTAGGTGCCTGTTCATTCAGGGCATTCATTTCACGTTCCCAGTTGCTGCCCAGTTCCTTTTCCAGCGTACTTGCCAGCCATTCCGGAATGGAATGCTCAATTGCCTTGTTCGGAACGGTGTTTTTCTTAAGTTTGGTAAGGATATCGGCAGTTTTAATTCCGTCAAATTCCTCAAACTTCTTATAATGAGTTTTGCTCCAAAGACAGTAAGCAAGAATTAGTTTGTAAACGTTGTTTGGTTTTACGCTTTCGCCCATATAGTATTCAAGGCGTTTTTTCCAGCGGATAATATCGTAAAATATCTGGGAAACGACTTTTCGGTCTTCGCTGCCCCATTTTTTATGAGCTTTAAGAAGCCTTTCTATTACCTTATCGGCATATTTTCTTTCCTGAAAGAAGGTTTCCTGTAAAGCGTCGTGGATT
>CAYXUO010000114.1:5727-6608 GCA_964468335.1 uncultured Chryseobacterium sp.
TTGCGGTGTATGAGTTCCATAAGTGGTATTTGCCTTTGAAGTTGATTTAGGCTTTGCAAAAATAGTGATTATTTGAAGAACGTATAGAAGATGCGGTGATGAGGTAATATGGGGATGTGATGATTTGATAATTTGGCAATCCGCACAAGGATGATGGATTAATTCCAGACGGTTTTTGATGAGAGTAAAATCCTAATAAAAGGATGAGTTAATACCGGAATTATCAGATTATATTTACTTCCCTCTCCAGTTCAATACCAAATTTATCTTTCACCGAATCAATGATCATAGAAGAAAAATCAAAAATTTCCTTTCCTGATGCCTTGCCGGTTTTATTAACGATGACCAGCGCCTGGAGTTCATGACAGGCCACATTGCCAATTTGTTTTCCTTTCCATCCACACTGCTCTATAAGCCAACCCGCCGGCACTTTTACAAGGTCGGAACCGGGGTAATTTGGTATTTCCGGGAACTTTTCCTGAACGCCCCTGAACTGTTCTGCCGGTATAGTGGGATTTTTGAAGAAGCTGCCTGCATTCCCAAGAACTTTAGGGTCCGGAAGCTTGCTGTTACGTATGTTAATAACAGCAGTGGAGATCTCCTGAATACCAGGATTGATTACGCCCATGTTTTCCAGTTCCGACTGGATGGCGCCGTATCCGGCTTTAATCTTATGATTTCTTCTGCTGAGCCTGAAACTGACCTCGAGAATAATGTATTTTCCTTTGCCTTCCTGCTTGAATATAGAATCACGGTATCCAAACCTACACTTTTCATGGCTGAATTCCTCAGTTTCCAAAGTTTCAAGATTTAAAACCAGACAGCTGTCAAAAGTATCTCTGATTTCAGTGCCGTACGCGCCAATGTTCTGCATAGGTGAA
>CAYXUO010000115.1:0-6583 GCA_964468335.1 uncultured Chryseobacterium sp.
TGAGCTACCGCGAGATTGCTGAACGGTTGGTTCCCTACGTTAAAGAAATGGGTTTTACCCATGTGGAATTTATGCCGGTAATGGAACATCCTTATGAGCCAAGCTGGGGCTATCAGATTACAGGTTTTTTTGCAGCCAATTCCCGTTTCGGCGCGCCGCAGGACCTTATGTTCCTGATTGATGAACTTCACAATAACAATATCGGTGTCATACTGGACTGGGTGCCGTCCCATTTTCCCGGTGATGCAAACGGACTTCATGTTTTCGATGGTACTTACCTATACGAACACGAAGATCCACGCCAGGGATTTCATCCACAGTGGAGTTCCTATTTATTCAATTATGGCCGGCCGGAGGTGAAATCGTTTCTGATTTCCAACGCGATGTTTTGGCTGGACCGCTATCATGCTGATGGACTGCGGGTAGATGCGGTGACCTCAATGCTTTATCTGGATTATGCACGTGAGCCGGGCGAATGGATACCGAATATGTTTGGTGGCAATGTAAATCTTGAAGCCAAGGAGTTTCTTCAGGAATTCAATGTTGCAGTGTACAGGGAATTTCCGGATGTCCTTACCATTGCCGAGGAAAGCTCAGATTTTCCGTTGCTTACCGCTCCTGTACATGATGGCGGTATTGGTTTCGGCATGAAATGGATGATGGGCTGGATGCATGATACACTGAAGTATTTTAAAGAAGATTACAGCAACCGGAAATTTGAACATAATAAAATTACTTTTTCATCTGCCTATGTCTTTAGGGCCAGTTATATGATGCCGCTTTCTCATGATGAGGTGGTGCACGGTAAGGCAAGCATGGTGTATAAAATGCCGGGCGACGAATGGCAGAAGTTTGCCAATCTGAGGGCCTTGTACGCCTATATGTTTACGCATCCTGCCGCCAAACTGCTTTTCATGGGAAATGAATTTGCGCAAACCGCGGAATGGAAATTTGCCGCATCGCTGGACTGGCATTTGCTGGAGCATGATTATCATAAAGGGATGCAGCAGCTGATCAAAGACCTTAACCGTCTTTATCGCGGCGAACCGGCACTTTATATCAATCAGTTCAATCCTGCCTGCTTTGAATGGGTGGAAGCGAATGACGATACAAACTCAGTTTTCATCTATCTGCGCAAAGGAATTTCGGAGGAAGAGGTGCTGATGATCGTTTTAAACCTGACTCCACAGGTGATGGACTATAAAATAGGTGTAAATGAAGGGACTTCCTGGGAGGCTATACTTAACACAGATGACAGGAAATATGGTGGCAGCGGTGTGTCGGCAACTGTAGAGGATGAGGAAGATGATGAGTGGATGTACCGTCCCAACGCAATTGTATTGCGGCTGCCACCACTGGCTGCGGTGGTACTGCGGCAGAAAAATAAACAGATGACGGAAATTCCTGCAGTTGAACGAAGGAAAACCACCACACCGAAAAATATAACGATTACAAAAAAAATGAATCTATCTAAGAAGGATAAAAAGCCCGGCCTGTTCGCAGGACCTGAAAGCACTTCAAGCACTGAAAAGAAAATTGATGCAGAAATGATTGATCTTCAGCAGTCTAAAAAACCAGCGAAACAACCCTCCAAACCCGCCTCTAAAACCGAAAAAAAGGTACCTGGAAACGCGAAGTCGGAAGCAGATCCTGCGGTTATTTCATCAAGTTCTGTGTTCGGGGGGAATACCGAGCAGAAAATTGATGCCCGAACGCTGGACGATAATCGTGAGGCCACATCCGACGCTCCGCAGGGCGGTATTAAGCGTGCTGGCCCATCGGGAAAGCCTGCCAAAGGCGGTAAAAAGTAATACTGCAGTAGTCCTATGCGCACGCTGAATATTGCAGCTTCTTTATGCTGTTATACTACAATTAATAATAAACAATCAGAATTTAGTTAAAGTATGGATATCTATCACCTTTCCATGGAATGTTTTCCGGTAGCCAAAGTGGGCGGTCTGGCAGATGTGGTGGGGGCCTTGCCTAAATATCAGAACAAAATCGCTGGCATGGACACTAAAGTGGTGATGCCATGGTACAACAAGCCTTATGTGCAGAATGCTGATTTTAGGACGGTATTTGATTCATATATCTATCAGGGTCCAAACAAGTTACGCGTCCATGTGATGAAGGAGTACGGAAATACGCTCGGCTTTGAGCTGTTCCTGATACAGATCCCCGGATTGCTCGACCGTGACAATCCGTATGGTTATCACGATGAAAGCTATCAGTTCCTGGCCTTTCAGCACGCAGTGCTTCATTGGTTAAGTACTGCCCAAATACGTCCTGACGTTTTGCACTGTCACGATTATCATACCGGTCTTGTCCCATTCATGATAGAAAACTGTCCGGAATTCTATTTTTTGAAAGGTGTTAAAACTATCGGCACTATTCATAATGGTGAATACCAGGGGCAGATGAGGTGGGAAATGCTGGATTATTTTCCATGGGTAGACGGCAGCACCGATTTGCGCATTCTGGACTGGGACGGATACATCAATCCACTGGCGACCATGATTAAATGCTGCCATGCTTTCAATGCAGTTTCTAACGGTTATCTCACCGAGCTCTACCAAAATTTCAGAGGTCTGGAAAGTCTGGTGCAGCAGGAACATCAGAAGGCCTTCGGAATCATCAACGGTATTGATACCGAAGTATGGGATCCTGCTACCGATATGTATCTTGATAATAACTTCAGCGCAGCTAATGCGGGCCAGGGCAAATGGGAAAATAAAAAGAAACTCTGTGCAGAATATGGTCTGAATCCCGAATTGCCTCTGTTTGGTTTTATCGGCCGGTTTGCCGGCGAGAAGGGCGCAGATTTGCTGCCGGATATTGTTGTCCAGAGTATACAGCAAACAAACGGCGCATTAAATATTATTATTTTAGGATCAGGTGAGACTCATACTGAAAACAGGTTAAGTGACCTCGCGATGATCTTCTCCAATTTTGCCCTGGATCTTGGATACAAGGAATATCTTTCCCATAAAATATATGCTTCTGCCGATTTTCTGATTATGCCGTCGCGGGTAGAGCCATGCGGCCTGAACCAAATGTACGCCATGCGCTACGGAACTGTTCCCATTGTAAGATACACCGGAGGACTTCGGGATACGGTTCAGGATATTTCTACGGGCGGAGCCGGTCTTAATTTCGGTGAGGCTACTGCCGATGCCGCAGTGCATGCAATGAAAAGGGCTGTTCACATTTATCATGATAATCAACTTATGCAGCATCTTATAAATGCCAATATGAATTTCGATTTCTCATGGGACAAGTCTGCGGGAAATTATGTAGATTTATACAGAAAATAGGTTCTCCGGAACCATCAGGGCTGATTTCAGCTTCAATAAAAATATACGAATATGAAAGCAAATGTAATATCAATCGTTTTGGGAGGTGGTCGCGGTACCAGACTGTTTCCATTAACGGATTCGCGGTCAAAGCCTGCAGTTCCTATTGCAGGTAAATACATGTTGGTTGATATTCCTATCTCCAACTGCCTGAATTCCGGATACAATAAAATTCTGGTGCTGACGCAGTTTAATTCGGCGTCACTAAACTCACATATTAAGAACTCCTACCATTTTGATATTTTCAGCAAAGGTTTTGTTGATATCCTGGCCGCCGAGCAGAACGTGGGAAATGAAAACTGGTATCAGGGCACCGCAGATGCGGTTCGCCAGTCCATGAAACACCTTAGCAAGTACGACTACGACTATATTCTGGTGCTTTCGGGCGATCAGCTTTATCAGATGAACTTCCGTCAGATGATCGATTTTCACTGTGAAAATGAAGCGGATATTACGATTGCTACCATACCGGTAAATGCCCGGGATGCGCCTGGATTCGGGATACTGAAATCGGACGAAAATGGGAATATCACTTCTTTTATTGAGAAGCCGTCGCCAGAAATGCTGGTTGACTGGAAATCCGAGGTGTCCGAGAAAAGCCACAGTGAAGGTAAGGATTATCTGGCTTCTATGGGCATCTATGTTTTCAGCAAGAATGTTCTGCGGACTCTATTCGAAGAGAATTCCGGCGATGATTTCGGTAAAGACATCATTCCTGCTTCCATTGGCAAGCTGAAGACTTTAAGTTATCAGTACGAAGGCTACTGGACGGATATAGGGACTACAGAAAGTTTTTATGAGGCCAATATCGATCTTTGTCAGGACTTTCCAAAGTTCAATCTCTTCAGTACGTCGCCTATTTTCACCAGGGCGCGTATGCTTCCGCCTTCTAAAATTATGGGATCGTATGTAAGCAAAGCGATTTTTGGTGATGGGTGCATTGTTATGGCAGATAAGATTGAAAATTCAATTATTGGGAACCGTACGAGGATAGACCGTGGTAGTACCGTGGTTAACTCTTATATTATGGGTTCAGACTATTACCAGCCTACAGATGAAATTGTTAAAAATGACCAGGAGGGAAGGCCTAATTTGGGTATTGGGAAATACTGCTATATAGACCGCACTATTATTGATAAGAACTGTGCTATTGGCGATAATGTGAGGATTATTGGCGGTCATCATATCCCGGACGGTGATTTTGATACGCATTCTATAAAAGAGGGAATCGTGGTACTGAAGAAAGGAGCTGTTATTCCCGCCGGCACGCATATACCGTAAATTTCACTGATATTTTTCCTTAGTAGCATGTATGAAGCAGTGTCTTCGTGCCGGGCCTAAGCATTGTTGCTGCTGAATTCTCATGCCCGCACGGGTCTGGTTTATTTGCCTGAAAAAATACCTATTTTTGCGCATGCGTTTTATAAAATTTGGGTTACTCTTCACTGTTCTCTTTTTAGGAATTTATGCTGCGGTCATGTATTATCTGGTAGATGAAAGCAACAGTTTCACGGTGGAAAAAGAGATAAATTACCCTGTGGAAAAAGTATATCCACAGTTTAACCAACTTCAGAATTTTACTCGGTGGAATCACTACTTCTCGTCGTCAAGAACAATGCGGATCGAATACTTCAGACCTTACGAAGGAAAGGGTGCGGCCATAAGTTACGAGGATAAGAAAACAGACAAGTCCGGCGAACTTTTCATCCGCTACCATAACCCGAACCGGACCCTTAGGATGCAGGTATTTGAAGGGAAGGAAAGTAATCCGACACTGGTGGATATGAAATTTATTAAGGCCGGCCCGGAGCGTACCCGCATAATCTGGAAGATACAAACGCCAAAACGCAAACTGCTTTCGCGGATTACCAATCTCTGGACGGAAGATAGTTTCACCGAGAACCTGAACCGGAGTATGGCAAATCTCAATGCTTTACTGGGCAATAAAGTGGAAAAAGATGATCTGATCAGCAGTATAAAATATGACAGCCTGATGGTCGAAAAGCAGGAGGGCCAACTTCTGCTGGGAATTAATGTTTCTGCTTCCAACAGTAAGGATGCGCTGTTGCGGAATATTGTGCTGAACCACAACAAGGTATATAATTTTGTACTCAATGATCTGGACAAGCGCGACGATGAGTTTGGCTATGCTGTTTTAATCACCGCCGCTGACAATTTTAAGGATAAGGATGTTTCCTATTTCTTAGGTATTCCCCTGTCAAAAAGGGTGGCGGTTTCTGACAACAGTTTCAGTTTCAGAACCGTAAATGAAACACAGGCATATGTGATGTACTATGAAGGTTCTTATAGCGGAAGGGTAGCTGCCATACAAAAACTTCTGCAGAATGCAAAAACTGAAAATGTACGGCATGGCGATATTCAGCAGGTGTTTTTGGAGGTTCCGGAAAACGAAAAGGATGTCCGGATGAAGCTAATTCTGCCCGTATTCAGGTAGGCAGCCGAGGTATACCGGCACGATAGATAAATTTGATTGAAAGCTGTTTACAATTCGCTTTTTTTTATTAAATTTGACGTTTATTTTTTACTATAAACACTAACACAGATTTACTGTCATAATGGATAAATTTTCATTCCTGAACGCTGCTCATTCGCAGTTAATTGAAGACCTGTACCAACAATATTTAAAATATCCCGATTCTGTAGAACCCTCCTGGAAGTCATTTTTCCAGGGCTTTGATTTTGCGCTTGAAAACTATGCAGATGGAGAAAGTTCAGCGGTTCCATCCGCATCAGCAAATACTTCGTCAGTTTCGGATGCAGCTTCAGGCAAAGAAATCCCGGATGATATCAAGAAAGAGTTTAAGGTCCTCAATCTCATTGAAGCCTACAGGCACCGAGGTCATCTTTTTACAAATACCAATCCGGTACGCGAAAGAAGACATTATGAACCGACTCTTGATATCGAGAATTTTGGACTTACCCAGGCCGACCTGAATGTCAAGTTCAACTCGGCTGCCGAAACCGGTCTTAGCGGCGCAGCCACACTTCAGCAAATTATTGATCATCTCCGGAAAATCTACTGCGAATCCATTGGTGTGGAATATATGCACATCAACAACGTAGACGAGAAAAAATTCATCCGCGAATGGCTGCAGGTGAATGAGAACCATGCGCAGCTGAGTGCCGAAGAGAAAACCGAAATACTGCACAAACTTAATCAGGCAGTTGCCTTTGAAGAAACTCCTGATGTGGTCAAAGTTGCTATGGTT
>CAYXUO010000116.1:0-6466 GCA_964468335.1 uncultured Chryseobacterium sp.
CGTATTACGTATTAAAGAAGAGATGGAAAAAGTAATGAATGAAACGGATCCGGCAATGATTTCGGTTCGTGAAGTGGCCCTGAAAACTCTGGATGCCAAAATGCGCGCAGATGCGGCTACCAGAATTAAATACGCCTCCAAATATGCCTCCATAGCCAACTACTGGAAAAAATGGATTGGCGAAGTGGAAGGTCTGAAAAAATCGGATGCTGTAGGCAAGAAACAGCGCTATGAGCAATCGCTAATTAACAAAAATGCTCAGATCAAACCTACGATTGATGGTCTGAACCGCCTGTATACAGAACAGGCGCCTTATGCCCTGAACCGTGCGTATTATACCGAAGTGGTTAGAAATGCAGAGACTCTTACCCTGGCCAACCAATATCTGAGTTTTATGCAGAATTATGAAGCCGGGAAAATAGACAGCAAAACAATGACGGCGTTTACAGACCGTCTGGCCGGATTCTACAAAAACTATAGCGGAGAACTGGATGCCATCGTAACTGCTGAACTTCTGGCTCTTTATGCCAACAAAACTCCGGAGAACTATCTGCCGGCCAACTTCAGTCAGTATAAAGATGATAAGAAGAACCTTGCCGTAATTGAAGAATGGTCTAAAAACTCCATTATCACCGGCAGAAAAGCCTTCAACGGTGCTACTGTAGATGCCGACATCAATAAAGTTTTTGCAAATCCAACGGAGCTGATCAAAACCCTGAAAAATGATCCAATCCTGAAACTGGCAGCGTCCATGAGGGAAGCCTATCTTTCTTCTACAGACGCCAAAGTTTCGTCACTGCAGGCAGAAATTGATGTGCTTCAGAAAAAATACATGGCGCAGCAGATGGAAACCGATAAGGACCGTCAGTTCTTCCCTGATGCCAACTCTACCCTGCGTGTAACTTACGGTCAGGTGAAGGGATCCAATCCAAGAGATGCAGTGACTTATGGCTATCAGACCCACGTGGCCGGAATTATGGAGAAATATATCCCTGGCGATTATGAATTTGATGTTCCAAAAAAACTCATCGACCTGTATAATTCCAAAGATTACGGTATTTACAAGGATAAGACTGGTGACGTTCCTGTGAACTTTACCGCAACCAACCATACAACAGGTGGTAATTCCGGAAGTCCGGCACTGGATGCAAACGGTAATCTGATCGGTCTTAACTTCGACAGACAGTGGGAAGGAACCATGAGTGACATCAACTTTGATCCGCGTTTCAGCAGGAACATTATGGTAGACACCAAATACATCCTTTTCATCATTGATAAGTATGCCGATGCAAAATGGCTTATTAATGAGATGAAGATCGTAAAATAAGTTTTTCATAAATCATATCACAAATCCCGTGGCTTTTGTCACGGGATTTTTTTTAGCTTTGAATATGATTGAACTGATAAAAGGAGATATTACCAAGACAGCTTGCGATGCTGTGGTTAATGCCGCCAACAGCTCACTACTGGGCGGCGGCGGTGTAGATGGTGCCATACACCGCGCGGGCGGTCCTGAAATCCTGGAAGAATGCCGGAAAATTGTCGCCCGACAAGGCAGCTGCAAAACCGGTGAAGCTGTAATTACGACAGCGGGTAAACTGCCGGCAAAACACGTAATTCATACTGTAGGACCTGTATGGAACGGTGGCAATAGTGGTGAAGACGAAAAGTTGCGAAGCTGCTATATTAATTCTCTGAACGTAGCCATCGAAAACGGCTGCAAAACAGTTGCCTTTCCAAACATCAGCACAGGGGTCTACGGATTTCCGAAAGACCGTGCTGCCAAAATCGCAGTTGCAGCGGTAAAGGAAGCTCTGAATAAATCTGATATTGAAAAGATAATTTTTGTTTGTTTTGATGATGAGAACTATAACCTATACAAAGAATTACTGACCTTACCAACCTAGAAATTTATACCGAAAAACTGGCAGTTAAAGTCAAAAACTTGGAAAGCCACCTCTTTTTGACTATTTTTAGGCAGAATGAATCCTGTTTATATAAAAGCTTCACTGAAGGTTTTGTTGAAATATTACCTGAAAGCCTATCTGCTGTTCACGCCGCTACTCGTGATCTTTTTCTTCACCCCGTCGGCGCGGCAATTCATTACTTTTCTCGGAATCGCCTATTATGTCCCTCTCACAGTCCTGCTTATTTTTGAAATGATCCGTAACCGAAACAGAACTCTGATCAAAATGACAGAGGAAGGAATCACGCTGAATGAAAAAGATTTTTTCGAATGGGATTACATCTATGAATTCCGCATCATTCACAAGACCGTTAGAACACGTACTCAAAGGCGCGGAACTACGGTTACAAAGAAAAACCTCATCTGCATCAACGGGGAAAATTATAACTTCAACAATCAATATCTGGAATTTACACCTGAAGAGCTTTTTGAAGTTATCAGCATCTACCGCGATCGGCTGGGTACTCTTCAAATTGAAGACGGAACATCAGCTGACAAGGTTTGACAGCGCATTTTAGCTTATATTTGAATATGCCCTTTAAAGACATCATCATAAATCTGGTCTCGAAATTCACTGGGGGAATGAGTGCCAAAAACTTTCCGCTGGATTACTGTATCCCGCTTTATCATACCGTTTCAAATGATACTCCTCCCCATCTTAAGCATCTGTATTCTATTAAGTCGGTGAAGGATTTTGAAAAAGATTTGGATTACCTGCTGAAACACTTCACGTTTGTAGACTGGGACGGCTTCCAACGGTTTCAGGAATCAGGACAGCCGGCAGGTAAGAAAGTGGCCCTGCTCACTTTCGATGATGGCTTTTCGGAATTCCTGCATGTCGTTACTCCAATTCTGGAACGGAAAGGCATTTATGCTGTCAATTTCATCAATCCGACGTTTGTGAATCAGCAGGACATGTTGTTTCGCTGCAAGGCAAGTCTGCTGATTGAAAAAATAAGAAGTGAAAAAGTTGATCCAAGTATTTTGCAAAATATAAGCGGATTACAGAGTGGCGGAACAGAGGAAATATGCGGTCATATTCTAAAGACAGGCTATAAAAAGCGGGCGCTGCTGGATCTTTTAGCAGAAGCCATCGGTCTTGATTTCAAAGATTATATCAGAAAAAACAAACCCTATCTGGACCTTTCGCAACTTCAGGAACTTAAAGCCCGGGGTTTCGGCATTGGTGCGCACAGCTGGGACCATCCCTATTATTCAGAACTTTCAGTTGAAGAGCAGTTGGAAACCACTTCCCGCAGTCTGGATTTTATGAAAATCCACGGTTTTCTGGGCGATGCGTTCGCCTTCCCTTTTACTGATTTTGGCGTCAGCAATTCTTTTTTTGAGCAATTGTACAGCCGGAATCCAAATCTTTACAGTTTCGGTACCGCCGGAATAAAAACTGATTCCTTCAGCCAAAATCTTCAGCGAATTCCTATGGAACATGATTCTGCGGCCAATATCCTATCCAAAGAAACAGCTTACTACCTCCTTAAAAAACCATTTAAAAAAAACCTCATTATCCGAAAATAATGAGGTCATGAAATCGGTAAAATTTACCTAGTAACCGAAAACTTCTTCCAGACTGAGTTCCGTTACAGTGCCCAGCCTTTCCAGGACATCCTGTCTCAGGTTCTCACGCTTGCCTATTACAGCTACGTTATAATTAACAGGCTGTATTTTTTCTTCGTAGAATTGCTCCAGGCCTTCCAGGGTAAGTTTCTCCACCTCACCGTACATATCTTTCCTCAAATCGTAATCAATACCCAGTTTCAGAAGTCTGAGATGATTGAAGAATATATTGGTTCTGGTTACCCGGCCGGAGGCAAGCTGTTTCAGAGTGGCCTGCTTTGCACTTTCGAACTGTGCTTCGTATGTGGGCAATTTCTCCATAAGTTCCTGCATTGCCTTCACCGCAGTCTCCAGTTTGTCCGGTTGTGTACCGATATACGTTGTTATATAATCTGCATAAAGCAACTCGGGGCTGGATTGGTACACCGCATAGGCAGAATAAGCCAGACTCCTGCTCTCACGCAATTCCTGGAAAATAATGGACGAGAGTCCACTGCCAAAGTATTCATTAAATACATTGATCCGGCCAAATGCAGAGGGATCCACATTTCCGCCACGGCCCAGCAGACTTAGCTCCGTTTGCACCATATCATAATCAACAAAATAAACCTTGCCTCCGGTTTCCGGCTGCGGATAGATCTTTCTGTCGGGAATATTCCCGGTCACCTGTTTGATGAAGGGCAGACATGCAGCTGTCAGATCCTGTGCACTGCTTCCATAAAGAAAGACTTCGTAAGAATACGAAAAGAGATCCTTCAACTTATTCATCACTTCTTCGCAGGTTATTTCTCGCAATCTCTGCTCAGAAACCACATCCCGCGAGCGCGAGTCAGTACCGAATTTCGCATAGTTCTGCAGCGCACGCATAATCCTGCCCTTGTCCCTTTTGGCGGCATTGCGGCTCTCCAAAATAGTTTCTACGTATTCATCATAAACAGCCTGGTCGGGTAACGCCTCCTGGATCCAATGGTGCAGCAGTTCAATACCTGCAGCGATATTCTCATCCAGTCCCGTTAAACTTATGGTTAACTGATCGGGTGCCGTTTTGAATTCGTGCGTTATGCCAATCTTATAAAATTCCTGCTTCAGCTCATCCGGCGATATTGCTGAGGTACCCAGGTACTGCAGGACTTGTGTGGCGAGGGCGAGTTCGCGGTCGTGATCGCTGCCGAAAGGAAAGATATAATGAACCTGAGCCAAACTGTTATATCGGTTGGGTACGAAACTGAACTTAACACCATTGTGCACCGTAACTCCGATCTCTTTTTTATAATTGATGAATTCGGGCTGGATGTCGGTTGTTTTTTCAGCCAAAATAGATTTCAGGAATCCGGACTCCGTGTCACGGTTGATGGTAACCGGTGTAATACCCGGATTTTCCACCCGCAATAGTTCTTCGTTAGTCCCTTTTTCTTTATAGACTACTGCATAATTATCCTGAAAGAAACCGTTTGCAAACCGAATAATATCCTCTTTGGTAATGGCTTCGTATCTGTCCATTTCCTCCAGTTCTTCCTGCCAGGTTTGTTTGCGGATGTAAGTCTGATACAGGTTAGTAGCCAGCCCGTCAGCGGTCTCAAGACCTTTCAGCCGCTGCACCTTAAAGTCGTTGATGATGGCAGGCAGCAGCCAGTCGGGGAAGTCGCCCTGCTTAATTCTTTCAACTTCTGCCAGGACGAGTTTTTCGGCCTGCTCAAAAGTCTGGTCTTCCTTAGGCACTACCACTATTGAAATATAGCCATACTCGTTGTGCGCTGTCGCATATGCCGTGGCATAAAGTGCTTTCTGTGCATTATTGACATGAAGGTCCAGAAGCCCGGCTTCGCCACTGTTGCTCAGGATGTGAGCCGCCAGATCTGCCATCAGGGCTTCATCGGTTCCGTAGCTGTCGGATCTCCAGGCCAGCTGCAGTCTGGGAACGGTTGGACTTTTTACCGTACGGCTCACAATTTCGGTCATCGGCTGCTCCAGCACTGGTGTTTTCACCGGTAATTCACGGTAACTGAACTGACCGAAATAGTCATCTACCAGTTTAATGGTCTCGTCAAACTCAAGATCACCAACCAACACCATCGCATAGTTATTCGGCACGTAATATTCATCAAAATAACGGTGGATGGCCTTCATTGAAGGATTCTTCAGATGCTCAGCCTTTCCTAGAGTGGTTTGCTGGCCGTTCTGATGGGTGGGGAAAAGCACTGCCATAAGTGCGTCATTCACCAGCCTTCCGTCATGGTCCTGGGCGCGGTTAAATTCTTCGTATACCGATTCCAGTTCCGTATGGAAAAGACGCAAAACGATCTCGCCGAATCTTTCCTTTTCAATTTTCAGCCATCTTTCCAGTTCGTTTTTCGGAATATTGTTCTTATAAACAGTTTCATTCAGCCAGGTGTGGGCATTCGTTCCGGAAGCACCCAGCGCCGAAATACATTTGTCGTACTCATTGGCCAAAGCAAATTTGCTGGCGCGCTGCGAGACCTCGTCGATTTTTTTATAGATTTCTCTTTTACGGTCAGGATCATTTTCGGCTTTATGCTGTTCGTAAAGTTCAGCGATGTCATTAAGTAATGAACTTTCTTTATCCCAATCCAGTGTGCCTATTTTTGATGTTCCCTTAAACATCATATGTTCCAGATAGTGCGCAAGCCCTGTATTGTCCGCAGGATCATTGTTACTGCCTGTACGGACAGGAATATACGTCTGTATGCGAGGTGCATCGAAGTTTTGAGCCAAATAGACCTGTAAACCGTTTTTAAGTGTGTAAACCCTTACATTGTTGTCATCATTTTCAACAGTGATGTAACTGTAGCCATTATCATCAGTTTGCGTAACGGCTTTGTATTTAATATTCAAGATGTGTCTATGTTTATGTTGATTAATATGCTTCTGTAGAATGCTTTAGGAAAATAAGTTCGCAACTGAAGCGCG
>CAYXUO010000117.1:0-1604 GCA_964468335.1 uncultured Chryseobacterium sp.
CAACCTAAATCCTTGTGGGAATTTGGTGAGTGTGCCCTTACCGTTAGTGTGGCGTTAAGCAACAGCACACCCTGCTTTGCCCAATCTTCAAGGTCCTTTCGTGTACGTTCGATGCCGGTATCTGACTGAAGTTCTGTAAAAATATTCTTTAAGGAAGGGGGTGCGGACACACTTTCTGAAACCGAAAAGCAAAGCCCGTTGGCCTGTCCGTCATTATGGTAAGGATCCTGTCCAATGATAACAACCCTGACATCCTGAAAAGAAGTAAGTTCCAGGGCGCGGAAAATCTGTTTCCTGGGCGGAAAGCATTGCGTTTTTGCATATTCCGACTGTACGTTTTTCCAGAGGTCTTCGAAGTACGCTGATTTTTTTATTGGGGCAAGGATTTCTTTCCAGTCCATTATTGACATTTTTTAAGTTGCAAATTTGCAGATAATTTTCTTTCGGGTTTGCCAGGATGTCTTAATTTTATTCAGGTACTGTGCGCAGATGCGATATTGCAACCGGAAATCATTTGGGGAATATTCTTTGATGGCAAGTTAGAGATTTCAATCGGTGCAGCAACAATATATTACCTCCCGAACTGCGCCCATTGCCTACCAACTTTTAACTTATATTTGCACTGTGCTGATACAACAAGAAGATTTAGATGAACTGGAATTTCCGGCGCTTTTAGCCGAAATCACTCCGTTCGCATACTCACACAAGACGCAGGACCGTATTATGGAACTGCGTCCGATGCCTATAGACGAGGCTGAACTTACCCTTAAAAAAACTGCGGAATTTCTTACAAGTTTTGAAAGTCATAACATCATTCCCTTTAATGAGTTTGAAGATATTGAGGAGGAACTGAAGCTGATGGTTATTGAAAATTTCCGTCTGGACGCAAAATCCTTTATCAAGATTAAGAATATAACCGCTCAAATAGGCCGGCTGCAAAAATTCCTGCCGAATTTCGCAGATACATTTCCACATCTGATCGCTGAAATCAAAGACCTGGATTTCCGCAAAGAAATCATTGATAAGATTGACAAGGTTTTTAACCGATTCGGCGATGTAAAAAGTGAGGCTTCCCCAGTACTTAAAGAACTCCGTAACGAAATACAGCTAGCCCGAAAAGCCATTCAGGAAAACTTTAACCGCGCCCTGACCGCGCATGGGCAAAGTGATTTCCTCGACGAGATCCGTGAAACAATTATTGAAGACCAGCGCGTGCTGGCGGTGAAATCAGGATTTAAAAAAAGGGTACCGGGACGGGTTTTGGGAATTTCCAAAACCGGGTCTATCACCTATATTCAGCCGGAAAGTGTACTGAAGCATTATTTTAAGCAGCGCGAAAATGAAGAGGAAGAAAAAAAAGAAGTAGACCGTATCCTTCGGAACCTGACAGCGGAAATAGCTGAATTTCAGCCACAGCTCAGCGACTATCAACGGTATATCTTTGATCTGGACCTTACGCGCGCCAAAGCCAAATTCGCTGAGCAGATTAACGGAATTCTCCCCAAAATAAACCGCCATCCTACCCTGCGGCTACGTGAGGCTTATCACCCGTTGCTTTTTTTAAGTAATAAGGCTGAGGGAAAACAGATATTCTCACAAACCCT
>CAYXUO010000117.1:1614-1988 GCA_964468335.1 uncultured Chryseobacterium sp.
TTACAGAACATAACCGGATCCTTTGTATTTCCGGACCGAATGCTGGCGGAAAATCCATCACGCTGAAGACAGTTGGTCTGCTGCAGCTGATGATTCAGAGCGGCATACTTATTCCGGCTCATCCAAAGTCGGAGATGTTTTTCTTCGACAAAATAATGACTGATATCGGCGACAACCAGTCTATTGAAAATCATTTGTCTACCTACTCCTCACGTTTGAAAAAGATGTCGGGCATCATAAAGGAAGCAGACGCCAAAACACTGCTTCTCATTGATGAATTCGGTACGGGATCCGACCCTGAGCTGGGTGGTGCCCTGGCTGAGAGTTTTCTGGAATATTTTTACGGGAAGAAAAGCTTTGCCTTCATCACCACG
>CAYXUO010000117.1:1998-6383 GCA_964468335.1 uncultured Chryseobacterium sp.
AGAGACTCTGGGTTAAAATTGAGTAAATTATTTGGCATGAGTGGTTGATTTTAACAAATCACCTGAGGTAAGTGCTGATGACAGTTATGGGCGATAAGTTAGAAAAGATGGTTCGAGATTTTTACCAGACTCATGCAGTGAGTTTTAGTAAAACCCGACAGTCAGGATGGAGTGGCTGGAAAAAGGTAGTGGAACAGCTTCCGAATGCTGAAAATGCGGCGATGCTTTTTGATGAAAAAAGTCTGGAACCACTTTATAAACTGGAAGTGGGCCAGGCCGGCAGTTCATTTACCTTTGAGGTGGCCGAGAAAAATAAAATCCCACAGTTCATCCTGAGATCTGCCAAGAAGAAGGTTGAAAAAGATGTGGTTAATCTGGACAAAACCATTGTTAAACTTCAGCAGGAAAAATTCGAGGTTCAGAAACTGCGCACCAACCTTTCGGAACAGCAGGATTCAGTGGTGGACAAACGCGATCATTTGCAGAAGCTGAACGGGCAGCTGCATCAGAAACTGTTTAACTTCCAGAAACTGTATGAAGAAGAGCACCGCTAACTGCAGTTCGGAAATAAGATTGAAGGATTTATTGACGCCTATATGAAGGGGAAATCCCGGAAAGATGTTGTCCGTGATTTTGTAAAGATTCTGGAGCAGGAAAAATTCAGAAAGCTGGGCGCGGATAAGGATGAAACCAAGAAACTGCAGGTCGTAAAACGCAAGATCACACAGCAGCTTAAAAAGGCTGACATTCAGGAAAAAATTGCCGAAACCCACGAAAAGATTGTGGAAAAGAAAAAGGAAGAACGCGATTTATGGCTGAAACCCGGCCAGCGTGTACGGATTACCGGAAGCACAAGCGTTGGAACCATTGAGAAAGTTTCAAAAAACAAAATAACGGTTAATTACGGCACGTTCAAAACGACAATCAGTGCGGATGAACTGGAAAGAATCTAGGGCAAATAATAATTTCATTTTACCAGAGCGCACTTCTTATAAATCGATTGGTTTCATTACATTACGGTAATTTATTAGGCCTATACTATTTCTATTTGTTGACACTTAGAGTTGAGTTCATTTATGAAAAGGCGCACATGATCAAAGTTCTAAAAAATATTTTCTCGTTTCTAATTAAATATTTGGTGCTTATTGTCCTATTCGCACTTCTTATTCATTTTACAAAATATTATGGAGATTATTGCAGTAGTGTCTATGTATCACTGTTTTTGCTTCCCTTTATCGCAGTTTGCGCATTAATTTACATTATTGCTTTATATGCAATTGATTACAAAAAGAAGAATTATAGGACAACGCATATTGTAGTTTGTACCTTCATCATAATTTTTTTGACAAATTTTATAATCGGATATTTTAGTGAAGAAAAAGAAATTTTTCAAAAATATATACCTGAAAGCGAAAACGGCCAATATAAACTTACACTTTATAAAAATGAGTCATTCAAAGTATATAAGCAGATGAACCACGGTGCATGTATAACTGTAGGAGAATATCAAATTATTAAAGACACTTTAAAATTAGATTACAGCAATAAGAATATTGAAAACTTGACCGATAGCACTTTCACTTTCTCCTACAAATTCAATCATACCACAAAAATTTATGAACCCTTAAAAAAAGGATTTAAAAATCTGAAATCCGAAAATTTAGAGTTATGATAGAAAAACATAATTCTCCAGTTTAGAGGTTAAGTGCAACGTTCCCAGCAGAAATATCTCTTCCCCAACTTTCAACGGAAGTCATAAAAGTCGCTGGACAGAAAATCTTACTTCAGCATCATCATTGGCGCAACACATTCTAATTTCTGATCTCATCGGACATGTAACTCCAATTTCAATATCCGCAAATTTTGTTTAGTTTAGCACTTAGTACACTCATCTCAAATAAATAACATGAACGAAATAATCTGCCCCCACTGTAACAAAGCCTTTAAAATTGATGAAGCCGGATTTGCCGATATTGTGCGGCAGGTACGCGACCATCAGTTTGAACACGAACTTAAAACCCGGCTGGCGCTGGCCGACCGTGAAAAAGAAAGCGCCGTAAAACTTGCTGAGGCTCAGGTAAGGCAGACACTTCAGGAAAACCTGGCAAAAAAAGACCGCGAAATTTCTGAACTTAAAGCTCAGAGCGAAGTGGCTCTGGCCGAAAAAATTAATCAGAAAGAAGCTGAAATCCTGAAACTAAAATCCATCATAGATAATGTAGAGATTCAGAAACAGCTGGCCGTTAACGAAGCTGTGCAGAAGATTGAAAAGGAGCGCGATGCCCTCACACATGAACTCCGTACCAAGGATCTGGAGAAACAGAACCTTGAAAGTTCACTGAAACAACATTACAATACGGAACTTCAGAACAAGGAAGCCATCATCAAATATAAGGATGATGAAATCGCACGTGTACGGGATATGAAACTTAAACTCAGCACAAAAATGCTGGGCGAATCACTGGAGCAGCACTGCGAAATTGAATTCAACAAACTGCGCGCTACGGCTTTCCAGAAAGCCTATTTCGAAAAAGACAATGACGCCCGTTCCGGCAGTAAAGGTGACTACATCTACAAAGAATTTGATGATGCCGGCAATGAAATCATTTCGATTATGTTCGAGATGAAAAACGAGTGCGACGAAACGGCTACAAAAAAAAGGAACGACGATTTCCTGAAGGAACTGGACAAAGACCGTAACGAAAAAAAGTGCGAATACGCAGTTCTGGTTTCATGTCTGGAAGCGGAAAGTGAATATTATAATTCCGGTATCGTAGACGTTTCTCACCGTTACGACAAAATGTATGTGGTAAGACCCCAATTCTTTATCCCCATAATCACTTTACTCCGCAATGCAGCCATGAACTCCCTTCAGTACAAGGCCGAATTGGCACTGGTACGCAGCCAGAACATAGACATTACGCATTTTGAGGATAAGATGAATAAGTTCAAGGAAGGATTTGCACGGAATTACGATTTGGCCAGCCGAAAGTTTAAGGATGCCATAGACGGGATTGACAAAACCATCATCCAACTTCAGAAAACCAAAGAAGCGCTGCTTTCTTCAGAAAACAACCTCCGACTGGCCAATCAGAAAACTGAGGATCTTACCATCAAGAAACTTACGCACAACAATCCCACGATGAAGGCCAAGTTTGATGAACTGAGAGAAAATCCAAGCGAAAATCCGAATCTTTTCTGATTGGCAAATGCTTAATCTTCATTGTTTATTTCAGTCATGATTTCCGAAAACAGACGCGCGGATTTCAGTCTGTCCTGCAGGTTGAACATCGTAGAAACAACGATGAGCTCATCTACACCTGTTTCTTCCAGGAACTGCTTGATTTCCCTTTTCACAGTTTCCCGGCTACCTACAAACGAATATTTCAGCATTTGCTGCACCGCCGGATGATGGAACATCTCCTCCAGATCGTCCGTCATGGGTCCGGGCGGATAAAGCGGATCTCTGGCACCTGTAAGTATGCCAATAAACATTCGGATCAGTGACGTAAAAAGTTCCTGTGCTTCTTCATCCGTATCTGCGACATATACATTCACACCAGCAATGGTGTAAGGCTTTTCCAAAAACTCTGAGGGCTGGAATTCGTCACGGTAAATCCGGAGCGCACTGTGCAGATGGGTTGTGGCGAAATGGCTGGCAAAAGCATACGGCAAACCTTTTTGAGCCGCAAGATGCGCACTGTCGTTACTGGAGCCTAATATATAAACCGGAACGTCAGTCCCTTCGGCCATAGGCACGCGAACCTTCGCTGCTTTATTGTCCGCTGAAAAATACTGCTGAATCTTTGCCACCTCTCTTGGGAATGAATGTGCAGCCTGCATAAAATCCGCACGGATCTCACGTGCGGTTTCCTGGTCGGTACCCGGTGCACGCCCAAGTCCCAAATCGATGCGGCCCGGATAAAGATGCGCCAGAGTACTGAACTGTTCGGCAATGATAAGCGGGGCGTGATTCGGAAGCATGATTCCACCGGAGCCTAACCTCAGCGTGGAGGTGTTTTCGGCTACATATCCGATAAGTACTGAAGTAGCGCTGCTGCCTACAGATTCGGAATTGTGATGTTCCGCAAACCAGAAGCGCTTATAGCCAAGTTCTTCGGCCTCTTTTGCCAGAACCAGAGAGTTGTTTAAAGTTTCCTTAAAACTTTGTCCCTGCGAAACGATCGCGAGTTCCAGGATTGAGTATGATATTGTTCTGTTATTCATATTTATTATTTTCAGTGTACTGAAATGGTTCTGCAAATTTACCAAAATTAACTTACTTTTGTATAGTGCTTTCAAAAGGTAAGCGCTATACCTATAATAGATGACTATGGCAAAGAGAGAATGCAGCAATTGTCTGGACACTTTAAATCCGGTGCGCG
>CAYXUO010000118.1:0-6338 GCA_964468335.1 uncultured Chryseobacterium sp.
TCTGGAGGAGGCGAATAAACATTTGGAATATGAGTCGAATGCTGGCAACGCATAATAAAGAAGAACCCTGTATTTCTGCTTTATTTTTATCCATAAAAACCACAAGAAAAGCGGTAAGCCGGATTCTGTAACCGCCTGCGCGGCTGCCTGTTATTTATCTGCGCTTTACATTGCTGTAAAACTTTAGCTGTTTACCCCTCATCAACGGACGAGCCGCCCTTAACTGATGATATACTTAACATTGCACCGCAAAGAGTTTACCTGGTTTCACTATAAATTAATATACATACTTTCTGTTGCACTTGTCCTGATCTCACGACCGGCGGGCGTTACCCGCTTTGCTGCTCTATGGTGTCCGGACTTTCCTACCCCCGCAAGTGCGGGAATCAACAGGCTGCTCTTCTTGTGGATGACAAAGATACGAAAATTACCATTCAACGGCATTCAGTCGTTTCCTACGGGCCGAAAAGACCAATAAATCCATCAGTTAAAAAAAATATGCACTGCATCCCCCGGAATAAAATCAAATATTTATCTTCGTGTGCAGAAAAATACCACGTACGGTGATCACAAAAGAGCAGGAATTTGCGAAATTAATCAAGGATAATCAGGGTCTGATTATTAAGATTTCGCGCCTCTACACCAATTCACTGGAAGATGAAGAAGACCTTTTTCAGGAAATTGTGTTACAACTGTGGCGCAGTTACGACACATTCAAAGGTGGGAGCAAGATTTCCACCTGGATGTATAGGGTAGCCCTTAATACAGCAATTACACTGTTCCGCAAGAAAACCCGCTCGCCCAAGACCGATGAGCTGATGGATTTTCATTACAATGATTATCTGGAGGATGATGAAGAGAAACAGCAGCAAATTTCCCTGCTGTACAAGGTTATAAAGATGCTTCCGAAGGTAGAGAGGGCGATTGTAATGATGTATCTGGACGATTTGCCATACAGAGACATCTCAGAAAACCTTGGGATTTCCGAGGTGAATGCACGGGTGAAAATGAACCGGCTGAAGAAGAGATTAAAAGAATTAATGGAGAAACATGCCTGACTTTAACATAGATGATTTAAAAAAAACATGGCAGGAACAGGAAGTACGGCCAAAATACGGCAATTCCGATATCCTGGAAATGCTGAACCATAAGTCGCGCAACTATGTGAAATATATCCTGTGGATAAGTGTGATAGAGTTCCTCTTCTTCACGGGACTGTCTGTGTTTTACATCTTCAAAAGTGAAGATACCAACAGCTTCATTTCAGCCATGGAAAAACTTGGTGTGCAAAAAACTCCCGAACTGCAGCAGGAGTTTTCACACTTATATAATTTACTGAAAGCCGTGAGTTTTCTGATTACAGGGTTTTTCGTTGTAAAATTTTATCAAAACTACCGCCGCATTAATCTGGAGGCAAACCTGAAGAAATTCATACTGCAAATCATAGTTTTCCGGAAGACTGTAAACCATTTTATCCTGGCCAATATTGTGCTTCTAATCCTGTTCACAGGCATACTTACAATATTTATTTTTCGAACGATTTCGGCACAGAACATCACCCTGGAGCAACCCACTTTCATTGGTTTCCTTACCGGAATTGGTATTGCGACACTGGGAAGCGTAGGTCTGATCTGGCTTTATTACAGAATCGTATACGGCATTATCATGAAAAAACTGGGCAGGAACCTCAGCCAGCTTAAGGACATTGAAAACGGTAGCAGAGTTGAGTAAGTGCAGTAATGATTAAAATGTACGTACTACCTACAACATAAATTATAATTCAGAAAAATATCCGTCTCAATATTGGGACGGATATTTTCTTTATGCCTTAATTTTAAAGTTCTTTCCTAAGCCTGGCTACGGGAATATTGAGCTGCTCCCGGTATTTTGCAATAGTACGGCGTGCGATGTTGTAGCCTTTTTCCTTCAGGATACCTACCAGCGCGTCATCAGTATACGGTTTACGCTTATTTTCCCTGTCTATGGCTTCCATAAGGTGCATCTTGATCTCTTTTGTAGATACTTCCTCACCGTCATCATTGGTCAGACTGTCAGAGAAGAGGTCTTTCAGGTAGATGATTCCGTTAGGCGTATCTGCATATTTACTTTTTACCACACGGGATATCGTAGAGATATCAAAACCGGTTATATCGGCTACATCCTTCAGAATCATTGGTCTCAACGACTTATCGTCACCGGTGATAAAGTACTCTTTCTGAAGTTTTACAATAGCTGTAATCGTTTGTAGAAGCGTATTCTGACGCTGGTTTATAGCATCTATATACCATTTTGCAGCATCAAGTTTTTGCTTTATAAACAGAGCTGCCTGCTTGTGCTCTGCCGACTTCTTATCGTGGGAGTAGGTTGACAGGATGTCCTTATACTCATCGGATACACGCAGAGACGGTGCATTCTTGCTGTTGAGCAAAGGAATAACCTCCGGTTGCTCCCCATTTTTCTTCTCGTTTACCTGAATCACAAAGTCCGGAATAATTTCCTGGTTAATGGTGATGGTCTGTGTATCGAAGTTTCCGCCCACTCTTGGGGAAAGTCTGGAAATTTCGTCCAGTGCATCCTTCAGGTCATCCTCGTCCACATCATACTTCTGCATGATCTTGTTGTAATGCTTGTTGGTTAAAGCATCAAACTGGTTGCGAAGGATATTGGCCGCCAGCGTGATTGCCTTATCAGCACTTACCTTCTTCTCGATCTGCAGGAGCAGACATTCCTGAAGATTACGCGCTCCAACACCGGGTGGATCCAGTTTCTGAATATAATTATCCAGGATATCCTCCACGTTTTCTTTTGTCGTATAAATTCCCTGAGAAAAAGCAAGATCGTCCACAATAGCTTTCAGTTCACGGCGTAGGTAGCCATCAGTATCCAGATTTCCAATGATATACTCCGCGATTTTCAGATCATCATTTTCAATGTTGATCAGCCTTATTTGCTCCAGCAGATAGTCATACAGTGACTGACCTTCGGTGAGCAGGCTTTCGTTATCAAATTCCTCATCATCCGCAGAATAGTTGCTGGATGAGGTTTTATAGCTCGGTTCATCATCAAACAGATACTCATTTACATCAAAATCAGTATCAATACTGCTGCTTCCTTCGTCTTCAAACTCCGTAACAGGCTCTTCCTGTCCGTCTTTATCTTCATCCTTTCTCTCAAGTGCCGGATTCTCTTCGAGTTCACGTTCCAGCTCTTCCTCAAACTCCAGCGTATGCAGCTGTATGAGCTTCATAAGCTGTATCTGTTGGGGGGCAAGTTTTTGTCCGAGTCTGAGTTGAAGGTTTTGTTTCAGCATATTCTTTTCTGCAAATTATTTGTGCGTAGCAAAAGTAGGGATTGATTAATTTCAGTGATTACAGATTAATTCTATATTCTTACAAGATTTTGTTAAAACTCCGCATTCTTGGGGGTTCGCGGGAACGGGATTACATCACGGATATTGGTCATACCGGTTACGAAGAGTACCAAACGTTCAAGTCCCAGACCAAAGCCGGCATGGGGTACGGAACCGAATTTACGGGTGTCCAGATACCACCAGAGCTCATGCTCATCTACGTTCATAGCCTGCATTTTCTGCTTCAGTACGTCCAGTCTTTCCTCCCTCTGCGAACCACCAATGATCTCACCGATACCCGGGAACAGGACATCCATCGCGGCCACGGTTTTATTATCATCGTTCAAACGCATATAGAAAGCCTTGATTTCCTTTGGATAATCAAAAAGAACCACAGGGCTTTCAAAATGTTTCTCTACCAGGAAGCGCTCATGCTCACTCTGCAGGTCAATTCCCCAACGGTCTACCGGATACTGGAATTTTCCTTTTTTGTTCTCCTTAGAGTTCATCAGGATTTCAATAGCCTCGGTATAAGAGACCCGCATAAAGCGTTTTTTGATAACGTTTTCCAGTTTCTCAATCAATCCTTCTTTTGCACGGTCCTTTTCAGGCTTCTGTTTTTGTTCATCGGCAAAGCGGCTGTTCAGGAATTCCAGGTCTTCCGCACAATTTTTCAGGACATAGCTGATGACGTACTTCAGGAAATCTTCTGCAAGGTCAATGTTATCTTCAAGGTTATTGAAGGCTACTTCAGGCTCCACCATCCAGAACTCAGCCAGGTGACGTGTGGTATTGGAGTTTTCGGCTCTGAAGGTAGGACCAAAGGTATATACCCTGCCCAGTCCCATGGCCGCTGTCTCTGCTTCCAGCTGACCTGAAACGGTAAGATTTGTTTTCTTTCCGAAGAAATCCTCAGTATAGTCTATTTCACCTTCCTCATTCCGTGGAATATTGTTGAGGTCGAAATTGGTCACCCCGAACATCTCACCGGCACCTTCCGCATCGGCACCTGTGATAATCGGCGTATTGATGTAGAAGAAATGGTTTTTATTGTAGAATTCGTGAATGGCAAAACTTACGGCACTTCTGACGCGGAACACGGCCGAAAAAAGATTGGTCCGGAAACGAAGGTGAGCCTGCTCACGAAGCACTTCCAGCGAATGTTTTTTAGGCTGAAGGATGGTTTTATCGCGCTCTTCAGTAAAATTATCGCCTAAAATGACAATTTTTTTGGCGATGATTTCAATGGCCTGGCCACTCCCCTGGCTTTCCACCACTTCACCGTTAATTTTAAGTGAAGAGGCAACGCTTATTTTACTTATTGTGTCTTTATCAAAATTTTCAAAATCCACCACTACCTGTAGATTTGCCATTGTAGAACCATCGTTCAGTGCGATGAAACGGTTGGAGCGGAAAGCCCGCACCCACCCCTGTACAGTGATGTCGTGGTGAAGTATTTTTTTATAATCTCCGAGGAGTTCTTTAATGATCATTTTTTTCATTGCTGTCTTAGTCAGTTCTAGCAAAGATAGCACTTTTGGCTCATTTTTGCAGGGCGGTTTCTCCGATTTTTATTCGGCGGCGCTGAGGCTCACTGTTGCGGTACCCCTCGGGACGACAATCATTCATCTTTCACCGCGGGCGTAGTGTACACCTCCAGCAAACCTTCAGGCAACTGCATTGTAATCCGCTTTTCAGCACGGTTCACATTAATAATCCAGTCTTTAATTACAGGTATAATGACTTCTTTCCCCTGCAAGTCCAGAATAAAATAATGCTGCGCAATCTGGTCATTGATTTCCTTTATGGTTCCACAGGAGTTTCCTTCTTCGTCACGGATTTCAAAACCAAGGACTTCATGATAGTAAAACTGGTTTCCTGTAAGTTCAGGAAGAGTAGTAAGTGGCATAAAGACATTCTTGTTCACCAGCTGTTCTGCCATTGCGAGGTTGGCATTCTTAAAATAGACAATTTTGGTGTTATCGCGGCTCCATTGTTGTTTCTCTACAAAAAAGGGAACCAGCAGGCCGTTTATTTCTACAAATATGCCTTCCAGTTTATTATAATGATCTGCCTGATCAGTATCCAGTTTCAGGATTACATTTCCGGCCAGTCCGTGGGTACGTGTTATCTTTCCCAGATAATAACAGTCTTCTTTTTTCATTTTTAATATTTATGATTAGCGGGCGGTTCCGGAGTTAACCTTACGCCGCCAACAGCTGTGCAAATATACTGTTTAAAATAAAAAAGACGCCTCAAAGGCGTCTTCTGTACTTTATCCAGCGAGATTAGATTAAGCTTTCGCTTCGTCTGTAGCTTCACCGTCTTCTTTTTTAGGAGCTACTGCATCTGCAATTTTCTCAGTAACATTTGCTACAGTTTCCTTTACGGAATCTACAGCGCCAACTACTGCTGCTGCTGCACCACCAATTGTTTCTGCTACATTTTCAACAACTGATTTTTCAGCAGTCTCTTCTGTTGCTTCAGCATTTTTAGCCTCCTCAGCTGCTTTTTCCTCTGCCGCTTTCGCATCTGCTGCTGCTTTTTCCTCTGCAAGTTTTGCATCAGCTTCCGCTTTTGCATCTGCCTCAACTTTCGCTGCTGCATCAACTCTTGCCTGGTTTACTTTAGTTTCTGCATCCAAAGCTGCCTGCTTAGCATCTGCTTTAGATTTAGCCAAACCATCAGTTTTACCGCTTACCTGCTTTTCTTTAGTTTCCAACCAGGCACCGAATCTCTTCTCTGCTTCAGCTTCGTCAAAAGCACCTTTAGCTACCCCACCCATAAGGTGTTTTTTGTAAAGGGCCCCTTTGTAAGAAAGAATTGCTCTAGCAGTATCGGTAGGCTGTGCACCGTTGTTAAGCCATTTTACTGCTGAATCCACGTTTAATTCTATAACCGCAGGATTTGTGATTGGATTGTAAGTACCGATTTTTTCGATGAATTTACCATCTCTTCTTGCTCTTGCATCTGCAACAACAATGTGGAA
>CAYXUO010000119.1:0-6220 GCA_964468335.1 uncultured Chryseobacterium sp.
GGCCGAGGGCGCGGCCAGGGCCTGGGCAAAGGCGACGGCAGTGGGGTAGCGGCGGTGATTGAAAGTGCCAGGATTTTAAGCGCTTCAAAATTTCCTGCTTCAGTACTCTTTGTGGCTTTCAGCGGTGAAGAGCAGGGACTGTTGGGCGCGAAGATGATGGCTGATAAGGCCACGGCGGAAAACTGGGAAATTGAAGCAGTCCTTAACAACGATATGATTGGCAATAACAGTTTTGATGCACCAAAAGATTCCGGCGTACCCAAATTGCGTGTTTTCAGCGAAGGATTGCCTGCTTTCAATACGGAAAAAAGCGCTGCCGGCATCAGGAATCCCGGATTGGAGAACGACGGGAACGCCAGGCAGCTGGCCAGGTATATTAAAGAAATTGGTGAGCAGTACGTAACCGATATAGACATTAAGCTCATTTACCGTAATGACCGATTTCTGCGGGGTGGCGATCATACTCCTTTTGTAACCCAGGGATTTACCGCAGTTCGCTTAACTGATTATTATGAAAATTATGACCATCAGCATCAGGATGTAAGAATTGAGGGTGGAAAACAGTTCGGTGACCTCATTGAATTTATGGATTTTTCTTACCTTAAAACGAATACTGCTGTTAATGTTGCGGTTCTTGCCAGTCTCGCGAAGGCTCCCCCAAAACCCCAAAATGGGTTGATGGATGTAAAGGAACTGTCTAATAATACCAAATTGAGTTGGCAAAAACCTTTTTCAGGAAAAGTTAAAGGTTACTATATTCTGGTTCGTGAAACCGACAGTCCTGTTTGGACACAGAAGATTTTCACAAAGGAAACGTCAGCAACAGTACCATTTTCGAAGGACAATTTTCTGTTTGCCGTTCAAAGCGTATCGAAATCAGGAAATGTAAGCCTGCCGGTTATCCCAGGGTTTTCCAGATAAAAAAAATCCGTTCGGTCAGGAACGGATTCATATCTGTGTACTGAATATGTTATTCAGGTGCGTTTATATCGTATTTGTTGACTACTTTCTGCGATACTCCTGTATTGCTGAATCCACCGTCGTGGAAGAGATTCTGCATGGTTACCATTTTGGTTAGGTCACTGAACATGGACACACAGTAGTTAGCACACTGTTCCGCGGATGCGTTGCCAAGCGGCGACATATCATCGGCATACCCAAAGAAGCCACCGAAACCTTTCACCCCGCTGCCTGCGGTGGTCATGGTTGGAGACTGTGAAATCGTGTTCACACGTACTTTTGCTTTTTCGCCCCAGTAATAACCGAACGTTCTGGCAATACTTTCAAGGTAAGCTTTGTTGTCAGACATGTCATTATAATCCGGAAAAGTTCTCTGGGCTGCAATATAACTAAGGGCCAAAATGGATCCCCATTCGTTCATGCAGTCTTTTTCCCAGGCCACGCGCATCACTTTGTGGAATGAAACTGCAGAGATGTCCCAGCCTTTTTCCAGCCAGTCATAGTTCATTTCTGTATAGTGTTTACCTTTTCTAACGTTCACAGACATACCAATGGAATGAAGGATAAAGTCGATCTTACCGAATTTTTCAACAGCTGCATCAAAGAGTTTTCCAAGGTCCTCTACTGAAGTCGCGTCGGCACCAATTACTTCAGAACCGGTTTTTTCCGCAAGTTCATTCAGTTCACCCATACGCAGTGCGATTGGAGCATTGCTCAGAATAAATTCCGCACCTTCCTCATGACATTTTTCAGCAACCTTCCAGGCAATAGACTGGCTGTTCAGAGCGCCGAATATAATTCCCTTTTTTCCTTTTAATAATCCGTATGACATAATTTATTTTTTGATTAACAAAAGTAAGAAATAAATTGTTCGGGGCATAAAAAAGAGAGCCGAATTACTTCGGCTCTCTGTGTTAACTGATTATCTTGTTGTATCCTTCCAGGTATCTCTGGTCGTGTCTGCCGCATCATCTGCCGCATCTTTGGTATCTTCCCAGGCTTCCTCGGTCCAGTCTTTTGTCTTTTCCCAGGCGCTGGAAACAGCATCTTTAGTATCTTCCCAGGCATCTTCTACATTATCCTTAGCTCTCTCCATCCAGCCTTCAGCAGTAGCTTCTCTGTTATTACGTTTTTCTTCACGTATGTAATCCTTAGCTCTGTCTGCGTAATCATTCACTGTCCATTTTACATCATTCACTGCGTGTTCTGCTTTGTTGTAATCTTGATTGTCCATTTTTTGATTTTTTTAAAATTAATAATTGTGATTTGGTAGGTCATATGTAACAATTAATATTCCGAATATCGTTAATATTATGTTAAACTTATTTAACCTTAACATTTGATCATTATAAAGTTAAATTTGTTTCTCGGGAACAAAAATATACTGATGATAATGTCTAAATTTATCTTTGCTGCCGAAAAAAATTCAGAAAGAGCTTACTAACTGTCAATAAATTTTTACAAAATGGATCTGTTAAGATGTTCGTGGTGCGAAAAGGATGACCTATACAGGAACTACCATGATGAGGAATGGGGAAAGCCGGTTTACGACGACGCGGTAATTTTTGAGTTCCTTGTACTCGAAAGTTTTCAGGCCGGACTATCTTGGTATACCATATTGAGGAAGAGAGAAAATTTCAGAAAAGCCTTTGATGGGTTTGATTACCGGAAAATAGCGCTTTATGATGAAGCGAAAGTTGCCAGTCTCATGTCGGATGCAGGCATCGTTCGCAACAGACTTAAAATTCTGGCCACTGTAAATAATGCGAAGCGTTTTATTGAAGTACAGCGCGAATTTGGAAGCTTCTCGGAATATATATGGGCATTTGTAGACGGAACACCGGTCATTAACAGGCCCGTCACACTGGCTGATGTGCCCGCTATGAGTGCAGTTTCGGATGCTCTTGCCAAAGATTTAAAGAAACGTGGATTTAAATTCTTAGGTTCTACAGTGATGTATGCGCATATGCAGGCCACCGGAATGGTGGATGATCATTTAATTTCGTGCCATTGTAAGAAATAGGTTGCATCATAAATATTTATTATTAGATTTGATTTAATATTTAAATTATATGAAGAAAATTCTACTGTTCTTTACATTTATTCTTTTTTCGGCATCAACATCAGGACAGAAAAAGCACAAATATCAGTATAATACAATTGTAGATTTCTCCATGGCTGACGGCACCACGGTGCGGGGGTACTATCTTGGCGAGCAAACGAAAAGATCTTCAATTAACCCCTTTGATTTAAGAAGTTCATTAATTTCATTTCTCTATGCAGATCTGGATAATGATAAAAACAAAACGCTAAGTGCTTCGGACGTGCAGAAGATCACTTACTACGACGGGGATGAGGTTTCAAAAATTCAGGAAAAAATTAAAGTGAAGAGTGGTGATATCGTTGCAAATACAGGTCCCGCCACACCTGAGGTTTTTGAGTATTTGCTTTACGACGGCAAAATAAAACTTTATGGTTCCAATGTATTTCTATGCGAAAACGGTGGATGCACCTACTCGCACGCTAACTTATATCTAAAACATCACGCCGATCCCTATGCTGTACTCGCGGTTAAAGAGAAGAAAAGGTTGAGTTTTAAACTGGGGTCATCTATCGAAAATATCGCTGACGCTTTCCGGACAGTTGGAGGCAAATGCAGTACATTTAATGAGTACCTTGATTTTTTTGATAAAACAATGATGAAGGAGCAGCAGCTTGATATGAAGATGAAGGCGGATTATCGCGAAATTTATATACAAACCATAAAGGACCTCGGGAAAGGTAAAAATCTCCTACGACTTTACGATGTCGTGGCGGAGCGCGTACTTGCGCACCAGTTGAAGGTTTATGTAGGTGTCATCCGTGAATACGAAAAGAACTGTCCGTAATCAAGTTTATTCCATTAATTCCAGCTCGTTCTGCCTCCTCAAAATCATATTATAATCCGTGTAGAGGGGGAGTTATAAGTTGAATTTTATGATATGCCGTACTAAAATAATAATTAGATTTACCCAATTAACAAAAACCGAATGAAGAAAATTTTACTGTTAGGCTCAATGCTGCTTTTATCCTCAAATCTCTTCTCGCAATATGCTGACAAGAAGGACTATATTGCCGAGTTCGCCATGGAGGACGGTAGCACAGTACGGGGTCATTATATAGGAGAGGTAACCCGCTCAACCTCCATGGGAGTTTTTATTTTAAGTAACAGAATTGCTGCATTCCAGTATGCGGACATGGAAACTAAAAAAAGGAACAGGCTGAACTCCCGTGATGTAAAGAGAATCGTTTATTACAATGGCGGGGATGTAGCTAAAATTCAGGAAAAAATTCAGGTGAAGCAGGTTACCAATAACTTTAAGCTAAGCGCTGAAACAGATGAAGAGTTTGAATTTCTGCTGCGCGACGGTAAAATTCAGCTTTATGGTTCCAATGTTTTCAGGTGCGAAAACACGTCGTGCTTTTACACGCACAGCAATTTTTATCTGAAAAAAAGCGCCGATCCATATGCTGTCCTCGCGGTAAAACCGAAGGGGCAGATGAGTTTCAAATTGGGTTCGTCAATTGAAAATACTGTAGATGCGTTCAGGATGGTAGGGGGCAAATGTGCTGCATTCAGTGAATACCTTGATTTCTTTGATAAGACCGTTATAAAAGAGCAACAGCTGGACAAGAAACTGCAAAAGGACTATCAGGCAATATTTAAGGAAACCATGAAAGAATTGGCGGCAAAGAAGGAGACCCGTTATCTTTTTGATGAAGTTGCCGGCCGCGTGCAGGCCCATCAGATGGAAGTATTTCTCGGTATACTGAACGAGTATGAGAAATCTTGTCCCTAAATAAAAAGAGGATTTCAAATTTTGAAATCCTCTTTTTTTATTTTATAATTCGCTCCAATACCCATTCAATCATGTCGGCTTCCGATTTCTGGTGATCTGCAGAGAATTCACCGCGACGCCTGTTGGCGATAACACAGTTCACTGTAATGGCTTTGTGTCCCAACAGTTTTGAAAGACCGTAGATTGCTGATGTTTCCATTTCAAAATTACTTACGCCAAGTTCGTTCAGGGTTTCCAGGAACTGCTCGTCCAGTGCTTTCAGACGCAGTTGCCTGCCCTGTGGCGCGTAGAAACCCGGGAAGGTAGCAGTATTACCATGGTATTTGGCGTCGGCATAATATCCGGAAATATCCTCAGCCCAGTCCGAAAAGTAAAGCATCGGTTTTATTTTCTCATAAGGGAATTTGGCCATGAAGTTCCGCGAAAATTCATTTTCAAAAGCATAGTCCTGATAGAAATGCAGCAGTCCGTCCAGACCAACAACATTCTGGGTCACCAGCATATTATCCACCTCAATGTCCGGGTTTACGCTTCCGCAGGTTCCCAAACGGAAAAGTTCCAGCGACTGATGTTCGCTGCGGAATTCCTTTGCCTTCAGGTCAATGTTTACAAGCGCATCAAGCTCGTTCATCACGATATCTATGTTCTCCGTTCCGATTCCGGTGGACATTACCGTAATCCGTTCGCCCCGCAGGGTTCCGGTATGAGTGTAAAATTCTCTCTTGTTCTTCTTAACCTCAACGGTGTCAAAATACTTAGAGACCTTAGGCACGCGGTCCGGATCTCCTACCAGGATCACTTTTGGAGCCAGGTCTTCCGGCAAAAGGTTCAGATGGTAAACACTTCCATCTGCATTCAGTACAAGTTCAGAAGCCGCAAGTTTATTGATCATGATTTTTTATTTAAGTTGAATGAAATTAAATCACCAGAAAGTCCGTCGGTTTCAGCCGCCTACCCGTTTTGTTTTATAGCCCATCTCGTGCAGCATTTTCATTATTTTATCGCGGTTATCGCCCTGTATAACTATGGTTCCGTCTTTTTCGGATCCACCGATTCCCAGTGTGGTCTTTATTTTTTTTGAAATGACCTTCAGGTCCGAATCTGAACCTTCAAATCCCTCAATAACCGTCACCGGCTTTCCGTTCCGGCCTTTTTTTTCAAATTTACAGATGAGTGGTTCATGTTGCACAAACTTTTCTTCCGGCATAGTAAAATCCTGCTCCTCATGATTTGGGAAGAGGTTTTTCAGTTGATCCCGTATATCCATCTTTGATTCTGTTTATTAAGTATTGAAGCAAATAAATAGCTGCTTTTTCACTGTCAAATCTACATAAAATAAGTAGATTTGTAAGTTATTAAAAATCAAAAAATGTCAAAAAAAGCATTGTTAGCCATACTTGACGGCTGGGGTCTGGGTACTG
>CAYXUO010000120.1:0-6195 GCA_964468335.1 uncultured Chryseobacterium sp.
GTTGAGCTTGGACAGATACTCTATACTGATGCTGGCCTCATAATCCCGGCCGCGCTTATAGATTTTTTTCACCAGATTGGGAACATCTGATTTAAGATAGATCAGCAAATCCGGTGCCGAAACAAAACTGCTCATCAGATCAAAAACTGCCGAGTAATTGTTAAAATCACGGTCGGCAAGTAAGTTCATGTCATTAAGATTCTCTGCGAAAATATGTGCATCTTCATAAATCGTCCTGTCCTGAATCACACTTCTTCCGCTGTCGCGTATTTCCTTAACCTGGCGGAGACGGCTTCCCAAAAAGTAGATTTGAAGTGCAAAACTCCATTTACTCATATCGGCGTAAAAATCCTCCAGATAAGGATTGTGGTCCACATCCTCAAACTGAGTATCCCAGCCGTAATGTTTGGCCAGCATCGTGGTCAATGTAGTTTTGCCTGCACCTATATTTCCTGTTACCGCAATATGCATCCTGAATGTTTGTGATTTATTTGTGAGAAAAGGTTTGAAATCAATGCGATACGCAATGGCCCGCCAGCCCGCAGCACCTCAATTATTAACGGGGTAAAGATAGAGGTTGTTGCCTTTGATTACAAAGTAACGTGTTGAGTTTTTATCCACAATGGAAGCATCCGGGTCGCGAAAAATTTCAACGGTTTGGCCTTCAGTAAAAAGTGAAAGTGAATTGGCAGCTATAATATAGATCCGGTCATTCTCACGTCTCAACCTTTTTCCATTTTCTATGGGCACATCAACTATTTTTTCCGCTTTGAAACTGTAAACCGTCAACTGACTGTCTGTCAAAATATAAATCCGACTGTCAAAAACAAGAAGGTCACGCACCTTGTCATATGCTATGCTTAACGGGACGTTCTGTGTCACCCTGGCTTCCCTGAAATTATAACGGACCAGCCGCCTGGTGCTGTCGTCCAGAATCCATACAAACTGCTGATCCTCTGCAAAAGCGGCCTTCACATATCCAAAGTGAGCGCGAAGATCAACGGTTTGAATCTCGTTCAGGTTTTGGTCGTAGAAGCGCAGGACCTGTGCATTTTCAGAAAAAGAGGGAATGTTCAGCGGGTTTTGCACCGACTGTATCCGGAATGGTACCGTAAGCATCAGCCTTCCTTGCTGTATTCCAAGCGAATCATATTTGGTAAGGCTGAAATCTTTATTCCGGTACAGATATATATTCCCGTAATCATCGGCAAAGAGTTCCTTCGTTTCACGAAGTTTAAGAGTGTCCAAAGGCAATATATGCTGCGCGTTGGCCGTGCAGCATATAAAAATAAGAATATAACTAAGTGTTTTCAAATTTCCCGGACATGTACCGCCTGAGGCAGATTATTTAAGAGCAACTTCGTAAATTTTAGGCCAGTTCTTACCCGTGATCAGCATATTATCGCCTTTGAAGGCAATTCCGTTCAGCACATCGTCATCACCGGTGGTGTGTTTTTTTGCGATCTCTGAAAAGTCAAATTTTCCGGTTACTTCACCGGTTTTAGGATTGATCTGAAGGATAATGGGTTTCTGCCAAACATTGGCATATACAAATCCTTTGTGGTACTCCAGCTCATTCAGGCGGTCATAGGCACTCGTATTTCCGGCTACGGCCACATACCTTACCAACTTCGAAGGATCTGACGCATCCAGAAAGTAGAGGTTCTTGGTTCCGTCTGAAGCAATCAGGTTTTTACCGTCGAATGTAAGGCCCCACCCCTCGCCCATTACATTTGGGTAAGGAAATTCACCTAAAAGCTTTAGCGAAGACTTATCATAAATAAATCCTTTTTTGTTTTGCCAGGTCAGCTGATAAACCTTTTCGCCGATAATCGTGCTGCCTTCGGAAAAAACATCAGCCGGCTGCTCAGTAAAGGCAATCGGAGTAGTAGTTCCAAGTGTGTATTTAAGAATTTTTGATGAACCGTTCTGACCGTCGGATTCATAAACAGTATTGCCCTCCAACTGAAATCCCTGTACGAAATTATTAACATCATGCGGATATTCCGCAACGACGGTATAATTGAGTTGCTTCTCCGGGGTTTTAGCGAATACGTTAATAGTGGCATCCTGGGTCAGGACTTCGCCACTTTTCTTTTTTATGTTAAAGGTAACTGCATTGTCGCCAAGCGTAAAAAAATCAGGATCAACTACCAAAGTAGACGTTTCTTTATCGCCAAAGCTGATGGTTATTTCAGCGGCATTTTCTTTCACTTCTGCCGGAAGCTCAAGTTTATCACCAAAATGATAGCCTTCACTCTCCATCTGAAGGTTATAATCGTTCAGTGTATTAAGGATTTCCTTGTCCTTATTACAGCCCGTCAGTACCAAGAGCGCAAACAGTGCAACGGCGAATTTCCTTTTCATTCTTTTTTTTTTCAAAAATAGTGATTTTAAAGGACATAAGCAGGAACGGGAGCGAAGGTCCAGACCATTTTCAGCAACCACCGTAAAGACTGTTACCCAGTAATTTAGATATAATTATGCAGTGCAGAAATATACCATATTAATTTATATTTTATAATTTTACGGTAGCAGAAGCGCAGATTAAATGAGTAAGTCCATACACCTATTAACCTTATAATATATTGATCATGAAACAATCTTTACTTCTCAAAAGTGTGCTGCTGGTGTGCACCAGCCTTGTCATTAACTGTTCACGTGACTGCGGTCCGGTACCGGCGGCCTGCAGCGATGTACAGCCTACGATGGAACTTTGTGCGGCCAACTTTACACGCTGGTTTTATGACGAGGCCAGCAACAAATGTGAACAGATTACCTACACCGGCTGTTCCCAAAAAGGTTTTGCCACCGTTCAGGAATGTGAGGCGTGTAAGTGCAGGTAAAACGGATCTGCAAATACATACCCTTTCTCAGCTGGACGGATTGAATACTTCTGTCGCGAATGGTGGTGACAGCTTTACAGTCTTACCTGATGTTCACCAGAACCTCCACCAGGTCCTGCAGAACCCGTTGTGACACAAACTGAGCGAAATCATTTCTGTGAAGGTGTGGAAGGTAGAGTTTCTGTGTCTTTTCAAAGCTTTTGGTACGTATTGAATAATAAACCGTCCCAATTTCATTGTCAAATTCATCAGTATTGGGGCCGGCCACTCCAGTGGTGGAAAGTGCAATATCTGTATCAAAAAGATCGAGACAACCTAAAGTCATTTCCTGTGCTACTTCGGCGGAAACGGCTGTTTTTGCGGCAATCGTCTGTGGTGAAACACCAAGAATTTTGATTTTTTTTTGGTAATCGTAAGGTATGACACCACCCAAAAAGTAAGCAGAACTGCCGGGCACGGAAGTTATCAGTCGGGCAAGTGCACCGCCGGTACAGCTTTCAGCACTGGATATAGTTAATTTTCGGGATACGAGGATGTCCTTCAGAATTTCCTGAATTTCATTGCCGTTCCAGGAAATCACATTTTTTCCAATCAGTGGCTGAAGTTTTTTCACTTCAGTATCCAGATTAGCGTTCAGGGCTTCAAGGTTAGGTCCGCTGCAGTTCAGTCGCAACTTTATCCTGTTGCCTACAGGCAGATAAGACAGTGAAATGGCAGGCGGAAGAGCCATTTCCCATTTTTCAATCTGCTCAGAAAGCAGACTTTCAGGAATTCCCACGACCGACACTGACCTTGTGACCAGGTGGTTTATGGGGTTCTGAAGAATGAGATATGGAATTATCTTATCAGTGATTAAGGGTTTTACCTCATAGGGAACGCCCGGCAGACAAAATACAAGTTTACCCTCCTGTTCCATCATCATGCAGGGTGCAGTCCCGTTCTCATTCTGGAAAATTCTGGCGCGGGAGAGCACCATGGCCTGAGGCCGGTTAAGTTCCAGAAGATGTTCGCGCTTCCGTTTGATGAACAATTGCTGTAAATGCAGAAAGGTGGTCTCATCCAGAGCGAGTTCGTCCCCGAAGAACTGAGCGAAGGCAGTTTTTGTCCTGTCGTCTTTAGTTGGTCCCAGTCCACCGGTGGTAAATATTAAATCCCCTAACGAACTGGCTGTATGAAGCGCGCCTTTGATTGTTTGCACATCATCTGCAACTGTCAGTATCTGAATTACCGGAATCCCAATCATTTTAAGTTGGCCGGCAATGAAGTTAGAGTTGGTATCCACCGTATCACCCGACAGGATTTCATCGCCAATCGTAATCAGAACTGCTTTCATCTAATAAAATTATGGCTCAAATTTAAAGTATTCGCCGAAGAATGAGCCTGTATTTTTGAAAAAAATGGAAGACCAGCAAGGCGGCGTCTAATTGGGTAATGACCCTATAAATTGCGAAACACGATTAAGCTCTATTGGTTCAATTCTTGTTGGTCTGTGAGGAGTTTAACGGTTTGAAGAATAACACTAAATACAAATAATATGATTACAGTAATTCCTGATGTACCCGAAAATGTAGCCGCCTTTAAGGCTACCGGCGAAATATCTCAAGCCGACTTTGAAAACCTTGTTTTACCGCACGTACAGGCAAAAGTAAATGCTTTCGACGAACTGAACTATCTGCTCTTGCTGGATACTGACCTGGATAACTGGACGGCCGGGGCCTGGTTCCAGGATGTTCTTTTGGGCCTGAAAAATCTGACCAAATGGAACCGCGCGGCAATTGTAACGGATAATAAAGGTGTACAGAATTTTACAGATATCTTCAGTGTCCTGATGCCGGGTGAATTCCGCTCTTTTCCCACAGAGTTTATTCAGAATGCGATCTTCTGGTGCGCCAATGGTGACGAAGATGACGCCGATTAAACGTATGAACTCTACGAAAATGTGTATGCGCCGAAACTTTGTTTCGGCGCATACTCATTGCTATAATTTCCAGGATTCTTTATTTCAGCACACCGGCCAGAAAAGCTTTCATCTCGTTCCATGACTTTTCATCTGCTGCCTTATTATAGGCTACGGGAATATTAAACTTTTTTCCTGTTGCAGTTGCCTCCGGGTTTGTGAAAGCATGAAGCGCGTCCGGATAGTTTACAAATTTGTAATCAATTTTTGCACTGTCCATCTCTTTCTTATAATTGGCAATCTCTTCCTCCGGTACAAATGTATCCGCCGCGCCGTTAAGAACAAGGTATTTCACCTTATTGTTTTTTGCACGTATCCCCGTTGTCAGGTTTCCATGGAAACTCACTACTCCCTTAAAATCATTATAGGTCCTTCCCATATTCAGAGCCTGTGCTCCCCCGAAGCAGTAACCGACAATGGCCATCCTTGTGTGGTCTGCATTTTCGGCAATGATCACCTTATTTTTGGCTGCATCGAACATCCGGCGGGCATCAATGGGTATTTTGTAGAAATGAGAAGATAATTTCTGAGCTTCCTCCGGGGTCTCAACTACTTTTCCATCGCCATAATAATCCACTGCTACCGCATAATAGCCCAGTTCTGCCAACTGCTTCGCACGGTTTTTAACATAGTCATTCAATCCCCACCATTCCGGAAGCACAAAGACTACGGGCAGCGGTCCTTCTGAATCTGTTTTATAGGCAGCAAATGACCGGTGGGTAACCCCGTTTATGCCGTACGAAAGATCTTCAGTCTTAATCATTGATTTCTTGTCCGTCAGTTCAGTTGTAGACTTCTCCAATGTTGATTTATCAGTGCATGAGAAATTGAGGAATGCCAGCATGGCAACCGTATAAAGAGCTAATTTCATATCATACTTTATTTTGCGTTACTAAAAATAGAACATTTCTTCCACTTAACAACCTAATAACAGTGATGGAATACAAGCCAAAAAAAGCTGCATCTCTGCAGCTTATATTTTGTTTGGATTCTAGTGGATATGCTTTTCCGCGTGGTAAGAACTACGCACCAAAGGTGAACTTTCCACATGTCTGAAGCCTAAACTTCTGGCAAAATCGCCAAATTCCGTAAACTCTTCCGGCGTAATGAATTTCTTAACCGGCAGATGTTTCTTTGTAGGTTGAAGGTACTGCCCAATGGTAATCACGTCCACATTTGAGTTTCTGATATCTTCAATAGTTTGGAAAACCTCGTCGCGCTCTTCGCCCAGTCCCAGCATAAGACCAGTTTTGGTCCTATTCTGTCCGGCTTCCTTCAGATAGCGCAAAACTTCAAGACTTCGCTCATACTTTGCCTGTATCCTCACCTCGCGGGTAAGGCGCTTTACGGTTTCCATATTATGCGAAATAACCTCCGGAGCAACTTCAACCA
>CAYXUO010000121.1:0-6188 GCA_964468335.1 uncultured Chryseobacterium sp.
AATAGGTCTTGATTTCGCGAAGATGTTCGGTATTAGGTTCATATTCAGGTGCGCAGTAAATGACATGAAGAGCCGTCAGGATCTCGTGTCCTGATCCCTGTAATATACCGAGGGTGTAGCCGTGCAGAAATTCCGAGTCTGTTTTCAGGTGTACAATTCCTTCCGGCTTCAGAACTTTTCTGTAGCGCTCTAAAAAGTCTGGATGCGTCATCCTGTGTTTGGTGCGTCTGTATTTGATTTGTGGGTCCGGGAAGGTGATCCAGATCTCATCAACCTCATTTTCCTCAAAGAAGCAGTCCAGAAGTTCAATTTGCGTACGCAGGAAAGCTACATTGTTCATGTTGCTCTCCGTAGCCTCTTTGGCCCCAAACCAGAAACGGGCACCTTTAATATCGATTCCTATGAAGTTCTTCTCCGGAAAAGCCTTGGCTAGTCCTACAGAGTATTCGCCTTTACCGCAACCCAGTTCCACTACGATTGGGTTTTCATTTTTAAAGATCTCTGTACGCCATTTTCCTTTCAGGTGAAAATTATCCAGAGCGTCAGCGCGTGTTGGCTGTATAACGTTTGGGAGTATACGGTTCTCCTCAAATCTTGCGAGTTTGTTTTTGCCCATAATTTAAAATCCTGCAAATTTAGTCAATTCCGGATCAATATATTGGTGGTCCTTATCGGTATTTATAATCGTTAGGATGATGAGCCAAGGGTTACCATTATGGCTTTCTGGACTGTTTTTTGAGATGCGTACTGCGCACCGCAAACCAGGCTGGAGAAAAGATACTGACCTTTCAGTATGACGATGGTGTTCTCGCTGCGCGCAGGAATGGCAAGCCTGTATTTTGTATTTCCCGTGCCTTCCATTCTCATGATGATGTCGCAGTCAGAATTGTTTTTTATCATTACACTGGTTTCCTTGCTGGTAGGATCATTGTCAAAAAGTGCGTTCAGTATTTTTACTGTCTGGTTTTTATGTTCCTGTACTGTGGGATTCATTAACAGGTCAAATTCTTCTTTCTCCGAATTGATTGCTGCAACGGCGGCTGCTGGGATGCTTTTAGTGGGGGTGGTAGGGGCGGAAGAGACATCGCCGGCAGTATTTCTGTTTGCGGCGCGTATGGCAGCGGCTTCGGCCGAGCTGCGGGATTTGGCTACTGAAAAACTGCGGTCAATCTCAGGAGTTTCAACCTTAATCCTGGCTTGGGCACCCAGCTCCGGATTTGCAGCAGCACGCTGTGCCCGGGCCAATGCCTCCTGGTAAAATTTAATCTGCTTTTGCTTGATGTTCGCATTCATCTCCGCAAAGGTTATTTTTGTAGATGGCCTTCTCTTCAGCAAAGCCAGTTTTTCCTGCATATCTTTCACACGGATATCATCCGGATGCGCATTCTTAATATAGTCCCTTATCATATCCATAAGTCGGGGTTTGAGTACGGAGCGGCGCGGATCGTCATCGTGGGCATCCCGAAGAAAGGCATCAATCTCGTAGATGCTTGTGCTTTTCATAATATTGCTGTAATCCTTCATCCTCTTCTGCGCCGGCAGGGCACAGAACAGCAACAAGGTAAAAAATAGTAAGAATTTTTTCATGATAAATTTGGGGGGGACTGTTTTAGAAAAGTATAATAACGGATATCACCCAATTATAGTATTCAGTTGAGTGAAGTCTGCATCATACTGGAGTTTTTAAGCCTGCGCTGGTAAATAGGCAGGTACTTTTCGATATATATTTTAGTGCCCTCGTAATTACCTGCCAGAACATATTGATGCAGGTTATCTGAACTGTAAACGAACTGCAGAAAATTATCAATAAGATGAGGCGGAATCTTAAGCTCAGCAAAGTACTGTGGGCCAAAATAGTCCTTTATGTTTGAGATGCTTTTGAACATCCGTTCGTAGGCCTGGAGTCTTTCCTTCTTTTGTCTTTCGCCGGAGATAATGTCATAGAAACTGTCCACACTGAGCGTCATTCCTCCACCTGCCAATCCTAAGAGGGGGAGTTGCGGTGAGGTGCCGTCGCCCTTTGGTTCAGGCAGGCCTATCATGTCCCGGAGCTTCATTTCACGTTCACCAGTCTTAAGGGACAGGACATCTTTTTTCAGATTCCCGGAGGGCTTAAATGGGTTCAGCACAATTTCCTCAATATCGTAATAAGCTATCTTAAGTTCGATAAGCAGCGGTTTTCCCTGCAGCATATTGTCTGTAACTTTTATATCCCTGCGTTCTGTAACTATGGAGGTGAAGCGGATAATGTCGCCCGGTTTTGCAGCGATTGTGAAATTTCCGTTTACATCAGATAATATGCTCCGATGTTCATTCACATTGGTCACATATATCTGGTTCAGGTAAAGTGAGGAGGTATCCCTCATCATGATTTCACCGCTAAGTGCTTGAGCCCATGCGGATATTGAAGTAATCATCAGCCACAGTAAACATGCTTTCTTTAACATATCCCGCAAAAGTAAATAGAAAATACCCATCATCACGGACCTTGGATGGGTTCGCGCGGTTAAAGTTAGGTTAAAGTTTTAGGGCTGAACGTTAAAACAGTCCCCCTGATAGGTAGGTTTCTGCTATTCAGCACTTACGGAAATGCTGCCGCCACTGCTTTCCTTCAGGTTCACTTCGGTATCCGGCGCCTGTTTCCTGATTTGAATACTGCCTCCTGAGCTTGCGCGGGCAGTAGCTGTTTTATAAACGCCGGCAACCAGACTTCCCCCACTGGAAGCAGTTAGGTCTGCTGCCTGCAAAGTGGTGCTGCTGCCTTCGAAACTGCTGCCCGAGCTTACGGAGACATCTGCGTTGGTAACTTTTCCCCTGACGCTTACCGTGGCGCCGGAACTAAGGTCTGCATCGAGGCTCAGTGCCCAGATAGGACCTGTAAATTCACCGGCTGATGCTGCGTTAATAATGAATTCATTGGCTTCCAGATGTCCGTTTACTGATCCGGAACTGGAAACATCAACAGTCATTTTTTCCTGGAGGAATTTATCCTTAACTGTAATTTCGGCACCGGAATCTGCACTGACTGCCGAGAAATCTTTTGCGTAAATGATGGCCCGTACATTTCCGTCAGACGAAATCGCTTTAAATATTCCGTTTGATTCTATGTAAATGCGTACTTCACCATTATTTTGAGTAACTTTTACTCTATCCATCATTTTATCAGGAGCTTCAATAACGATTTTTTCGTTTTCTGCTTTTACGATCTCTGCAGTGATTCCGGTTGAAACCTTTAATTTATCAAAGGAATAGCTGTATGTCTTTTGGGTTCTGTTTCCGGACGCGTTACTTTCAGTAATTCCGGGCATCTCTACTTTTACTTTCGCGCAGGCACTGAGCATCAGTAAGATACATAAAGTTGGAAGGTAAATGGTTTTCATTGGTTTGGTTTAGCTTATTCAAATTTAAAAAAAAGAATATATCTTTATCTCTCAATGCAAAATAATATGAAAATGAACAAAATATCGAGTTTGTTGCTGGTTTCAGCATTAACCATGACCTCGGCATGTACTACCATGAATGATACGAATACCAAAGTGGAAGCTCCGGTTGTAGATGCGGCTCTTGCTTCCAATCCGTTTATGACTAAAAGTAAATTGCAGTATCAGGCTCCTGAGTTTGATAAGATAAAGGATGAGCACTTCCAGCCCGCTTTTGAGTATGGCCTGAAGCAGCAGCTGTTTGAAATTCAGCAGATTGTAGCCAATACCGACGCGCCTACTTTTGAAAATACGATCCTGGCCCTGGAAAACAGTGGCGAGGTCCTGAAACGGGCATCCATAGTTTTCTTTAATTTCAGCAGTGCCAATACAAATCCGACTCTTCAAAAACTGGAAGAGGAGTTTGCACCCAGGTTCGCTGCACAGGAAGATCAGATTTATCTGAATGATCAGCTTTATAAAAGAATAAAGGCGATAAACATTTCCCAGCTTACCGGTGAGGATAAGCGCCTGGCTGAGTATTACCTCCAGAAATTTGAAATTGCAGGTGCAGATCTTTCCCCTGAGAATAAAAATGAACTGAAGAAGGTAAATGAAGAACTGGCCACGCTGAGTACGCAGTTCAGCAATAAACTTCTGGAAGCCAGAAAGCAGGGAGCTTTGATTATTTCCGATGTAAAGGAACTGGACGGACTTTCGGCAGATGATATTGCGGCAGCAGCAGCCGATGCAAAGGCTGCGGGCCATGATGGGAAATACCTGCTTGCCCTACAGAACACGACACAGCAACCGCTACTGCAAAACCTCAAAAACAGAGCAACACGCGAAAAACTTTTTAAAGCCTCATGGACAAGGGCGGAGAAAGGTGACGCTAACGATACACGGCCTATACTGGAAAAGCAGGCGCGGCTGAGACTTCAGAAAGCTCAACTGTTAGGTAAAAAATCATTTGCCGAATGGAAACTTCAGGATCAGATGGCACCGGACCCCGCAGCAGCCATGAATCTTCTGTCGAAACTGGCGGCTCCTGCTGTGGAGACTACCAAACGTGAAAGTGCGGAAATCCAGGAACTGATAGATAAGCAGAAGGGTGGATTTACGGTGGCTCCATGGGATTGGAATTTTTATGCTGAGCAGGTGCGGAAAGCTAAGTATGACCTGGATGAAAATGAAATTAAACCTTATTTTGAGGTGAATACCGTTCTGGAGAAAGGTGTTTTCTATGCTGCCGAGCAGTTCTATGGTATTACTTTCAGGAAAAGGACAGATCTACCGGTATATCATCCGGATGTAATCACTTATGAAGTTTATGACCGTGACGGTAAGTCGCTGGCTATTTATTATCTGGATTTCTATACCCGCAGCAATAAAAGCGGCGGTGCCTGGATGGGTAACTTTGTTGACCAGTCTCATGCGCTGAACCAAAAGCCTGTTATTACCAACGTCTTCAATTACCAGAAGCCTGCACCGGGTAAGCCTTCGCTGATATCATATGACGACGTTTCTACCATGTTCCATGAGTTCGGGCATACTCTGCACGGTCTTTTTGCAAATCAGAAGTACATTTCAGTTTCGGGAACCAATACACCCCGTGATTTTGTTGAGTTTCCTTCCCAAATCAACGAATTTTTTGCGCTGGAACCAAGCGTACTGAAAAATTACGCGCTGCATTATCAAACCAAAAAGCCAATGCCTCAGTCATTAGTGGATAAAATTAAAAATGCTTCCTCTTTCAATCAGGGGTACTCAACCACAGAACTGGTTTCGGCAGCTACACTGGATATGAACTGGCATTCCGTAACCGACGAAAGCCAACTGCAGCCTACGCTTGAGTTTGAAAAAAATGTGCTGAACAAATACGGTTTTAACCTTCCGCAGGTGCCGCCAAGGTACCATTCGCCCTACTTCGCTCATATTTGGGGTGGCGGTTACTCTGCCGGATACTACGCTTACATGTGGAGTGACGTGCTGAATGCCGCCGCCTGGGATTATATTGTAAAGAACGGAGGAATGACCCGTGCTAATGGTGACCGTTTCCGCGAGTACATTTTGTCCGTTGGAAATTCGGTGGACCTTAACAAAGCATTTAAAGATTATACCGGTAAGGACCCAGACCTTAATCCTTTACTCAGAAACAAAGGTTTCATCAAATAAAACAAAAGACCGTTCAGATTGCTGAGCGGTCTTTTTTTATCATTCTTCAGAATAGATTACCAGAAAGGAAATTCTTTTGCGGCCTTTTTTCCAGTGATCAAGCATGCCTTCGGGTACGGCTTGTGAACGGCGCCGGAACTGCATGAGATCTAAACCCTGTGTGCCGGCAAGGATATATTCGTCCACCACATTCATTACGGCATAGGTTTTATGCCCCTCCGGTCCGGTGGCACTGCTTATTGCAGCGTCCAGAAGGATGCGGAACTGCGCCAGCCGGTGTGGTGCCTGCGGGTTTCCTCTGTCGGCTTTACTGTAGCACTGCAGGATTCTGCCCAAAATTTCCAGATTCACCGGATCAGTTTTAAGCAGTTGCTCACCGGCGGCAATTGCTTCACCGCATTTATTGGCTGAAACCAATTCAAAGAAGGCTCTTTCTGCTTCAGCAGGGTTTATTGTTCTTCCTTTGTACTGGCCGTAGTAAAGATGACGGCCTTCCTCCGCACTCAAAAGGGAGGTTAGTGATACAAAGCGAAAAACCAGCCGTTCGTATAATAATGCAGAGGTAGAATCCTGAACATTACGCTCAATAAAAGC
>CAYXUO010000122.1:0-6170 GCA_964468335.1 uncultured Chryseobacterium sp.
GTGATGGCGGTACCGGCTCATGACGAGCGCGATCACCGTTTTGCCGTGAAGTTCGGTCTCCAAATAATAAATGTTATTGAAAATGAACAGGATATTCAGGTTGAAAGCTATGACAGTAAAGACAGTGTATGCGTCAACTCCGAATTTCTGGATGGCCTGACTTACGATTTGGCCAAAATAAAGATCATTGATGAAATTGAGAACCGTGGTATAGGGCATGGCAAGATTAACTTCAGGCAGCGTGACGCTATCTTTTCGCGTCAGCGGTATTGGGGTGAGCCTGTGCCTGTGTATTTTAAAGACGGCATGCCTTACACCCTGCCAATTTCTGCACTTCCTTTGGAATTGCCGGAGGTAGAGAAATATTTACCTACTGAAGACGGCGACCCGCCGTTGGGAAATGCCAGGACCTTTGCCTGGGACGAGGTGCATCAGGAAGTGGTTTCTACGGACCGTATAGACGGCAGTACCGTTTTCCCACTGGAGCTATCCACGATGCCCGGATGGGCCGGAAGTTCCTGGTATTTCCTGAGATATATGGATCCAGGCAATGAAAATTTTTTTGCAGCAAAGGATATTTCTGACTATTGGGGTCAGGTGGACCTGTACATCGGTGGCAGCGAACATGCGACCGGACATTTGCTGTACGCCCGCTTCTGGAATATGTTTTTGAAGGACAGAGGCTACATCAGCCATGAAGAACCGTTCAAAAAACTCATCAATCAGGGAATGATTCTGGGAATGAGTGCATTTGTGTTTAGATATGCTCCTTTGTACGTGATGGAAGATGGTTCAGGAACAATCTCTGTACATAACGATTCTGGTATTCTTTTCAGTAGACAAATTAAGGAATTATATGACAGGAATTGGGAAAATTTGTTAGCGATTAAGATTAAAGGAAACAACAACGAAAGTTTAACAGATGAGGAACGTCAATTGTACGATACAATATTACAGTTGGATGGTTACGCACAGAAGAAAGGATACCGTGCAGTCGACGTAAATCCTAATGTTTATCACCATAATTTTCAGAAGATTCATGTTGATGTTTCACTTCTGAAAGGAACATCAGATGAACTCGATACCGAGGCATTCAGAAAGTGGCGTCCCGAGTTTGCAGATGCCGAGTTCATTCTGGAAGAGGGGAAGTACATTACCGAACGTGAAGTGGAGAAAATGTCCAAGTCCAAATATAACGTTGTGAATCCGGATGAAATCTGCGACGAGTACGGTGCCGACTGTCTGCGTCTTTACGAGATGTTTTTGGGCCCACTGGAGCAGAGTAAGCCGTGGAATACACAGGGACTTACAGGAGTTTACGGTTTTCTGAAGAAATTCTACAACCTATATTATAATGGGGATGAGGTTTATGTGTCTGACGATGAACCCACTAAGGAAGAATATAAGGTATTGCATACTTTAATAAAGAAAGTAATTTACGATCTGGACAATTTTTCATTCAATACTTCCGTTTCATCTTTCATGATTGCTGTAAATGAATTGCAGAAACTTAAATGCAGCAAACGTAAAATACTGGAACCACTGGCGGTTGTCATTTCCCCGTATGCACCACATATTTGCGAAGAGTTGTGGACCATTATGGGCCACACTGCTTCCATTGAGACTGTTCCGTTTCCGGAACTGAAGGAAGAGTACCTTACTGAAGCCAATTTTGAGTATCCTGTAAGTTTTAACGGCAAGATGAGGTTTAAGATCAGTCTTGGTACTGATTTGGATACAGAGCAAATTGAAGATGCCGTATTGAAGGACGAAAGAACTGTGCAGCAGCTGGGCGGAAATTCACCTAAGAAAGTGATTATCGTTCGGAATAAAATTGTTAATATTGTCGTTTGACTTCATACTTAGTTTTGGGTTTTATTGATGAATTCGTAAAATAATCCAATAATTTTCGTATGTTTTTAACATTACGATCGGATGTGGATGTTTTAATCATTATTAGCACCTGATATTACTGATAACGCAATATTAATTAATCGTTAAGACATAGTTTTATTATCTGAAGTAGACGTTAAAAGTTTGTGTGATAATAATTTTTGCATTTATTTTACGGCGTAAAATTTTTTTAAAAAAATAACAATTATAATTTAGTTTAATATGGAAATGAATGTTTCAAACAATGGGGAGCAAGTTGTTGCTAAAAAATTAGGAGGTTTAAATCCTGCATTAATTCTACCTATTCTGATTGGTATCGGATACCTGATCTATTATTTCGTACTGGGCAATCCAAGTAACTTTAAGGCAGATCCACGTCTGACCGGTCCTTCAGTTGGATTCTCAGGAGTAGAAACCAAAGAATTACATCCGGACGGGTTTATGGGTATTATCTTTATGGGTGGTCCTATCGTACCTATTCTTATCGCCTTTATGATTATCGTAATTGTTTTCTCTATTGAGCGGGCACTGGTACTTAGAAAAGCTTCAGGAGCAGGAAATGTTGATAACTTCGTTGTTAACGTAAGAAGGTTGCTGAATCAGAATAAAGTGGATGAGGCTATTGAAGAGTGTGACAGACAGGAAGGTTCTGTTGGTAATGTAGTAAGAGAAGGTCTTACGACTTACAAAGCTCTTTCTCACGATACCACAATGAATAAAGAGCAGAAAATGGTTGCTCTGAACAAATCTATCGAGGAGGCAACTACATTGGAAATGCCAATGCTGGAGAAAAACATGATGATCCTTTCCACGCTGGGTACTGTGGCAACACTTGTAGCACTTCTTGGAACTGTAATCGGGATGATCAAGGCATTTAACGCACTTGGTTCCGGTGGTGGTACTCCAGACTCTGCTGCACTGTCAATCGGTATCTCCGAGGCACTTATTAATACAGCCTTAGGTATTGGTACTTCTGCGGTAGCAATTATCTTCTACAACTATTTTACTTCCAAAATTGACGGACTGACATTTAAGATTGATGAAATCGCAATGTCTATCCAGCAGTCATTTGCTGAGTTTCACTAAGAAATTGCAGATGTGAGGGACCATTGCACCCACTTAAGTTTAATGGTCCTTTTAGGTGAAGTTTAATAAAAAAATAAAATAATAATGGCGAGAGTCAAACCAAAAAGACATAATATAAGGGTAGATATGACGGCTATGACCGACGTATCGTTTCTGCTCCTTACGTTCTTTATCCTCACGGCTCAGTTTGCAAAACCTGATGTTGAGACGATAACCACGCCATCTTCTATATCTGAAAAACTTCTTCCGGATGCCAGTTTAATGACTATCCTGAGTACGCCGGACGGAAAGTTCTATTTTACACCCGTGGAGAACGGCAGCGAAAGAATGCAGCTGCTGGATAATATGGGAGAGAAGTATGGTATGAAATTCACGGATCCCGAGAAGGCAGCCTTTTCCCAGGTACAGGCCATCGGAGTGCCAATGAATCAGCTTAAAGGTTTCCTGAACCTGCCTGACGAAGACCGTAAGGCTTACAAAAGTCCAACCGGAATTCCCATGGACAGTACCAATAAACAGCTTATTGATTGGGTACAGCAGAGTTTAGCAGTAAACCCGGATTATAAGTTGGCTATTAAAGGAGATACGCAGACTAAATACCCTAAGGTGAAAGCCTTGTTCGAAGGACTGAGAGATATTGATTTCTTGAAGTTCTGGTTAATAACAAGTCAGGAAACAGCACAAGAATAAAGAAATGGCAGAAGTACAAGTAAAAGACAGTAGCGGGAAAGGTGGCAAGGTACGCTCCAAGAAGCAGGTGCCCCACGTAGATCTTACCCCAATGGTAGACTTGGCGTTCCTTTTGATTACATTCTTTATGTTGGTAACGACGTTTAACAAACCGAATGTAATGGACCTGGGACTTCCGGCTAAACCGAAAGAAAATCAGATACAGCCTAATACGGAAATCAAATTATCCAATTCAATTTCTCTGCTAATTGGCAAGGACAACAGGATTTTCTGGCATCAGCAGGACAATACCAGCCTTTCGGATGGAACTCTGAATGAAACTTCTTTTGACAGAGAAGGAATCAGGAATATCATTAAGCAGGCAAAAGCCAGAGCAGCAGATCAGACCAAGTTTACGGTCATTATAAAGCCGACAGATGATGCGGTTTATAAAAACTTTGTTGATATACTGGATGAAATGGCCATTACCAATAGTGAAATGTACGGTGTTACCGACGTTAAACCTTGGGAACAGGCTGTTTATGATAGAAAAGTAGGCGGCACAAGTGCACCTGCACCGACGAATTAATCTAACCATAAAAAAGAAAAGAAATGGCAGATGATAACAATTACAGTCCCGATCTTACTTTAGATGAGATTGTATTTGAAAACAGAAATAAGCAGTACGGGGCTTATGATTTGCGGAATAACTACCGCAGGGTTCTTACACGTTCTTTTATTGTAGGAACAGTTTTATTCCTCGTATTGGCACTTACCCCGTTTATAATTCTGAAAATTCAGAAGATGAACGAGGATGCTGCAAAGGAAGTAGACGCGAATCTGATTGAAATTATACAGGAAGATGTGATCCTGGAGCAACCCAAAGAGGAAGAACCACCACCACCGCCGCCACCACCAAAGGAGGAGCCAAAGCAGGAGGTAATCCAAAATGTGGTTCCGGAACCGAAAAAAGCGCCAAAAGTGGAAACCCCACCGCCGCCAATTTCAAAGCAGCTGGAAACAACCACAGGTCTTCAGAATCAGGAAGGGGTAAAAACACCAACCTACACGCCGCCGCCACCACCACCATCAACCGGTACAAAGGCAGCGACCATTGAAGCCCCTAAAGTGAGTACTACTGAAGTGTATGATACTGTAGATCAATCAGCTGAGTTTCCTGGAGGTCTCGCAGCTTTCAGACAGAAAGTTTCCAATTCATTTGACACTTCTGTAATGGAAGGTGATGAAGGTTCCATTAAAGCGAATATTACATTTGTAGTGGAAAGAGACGGTTCAATCACTGATATTCAGGTTAAAGGTCCTAACCGTGATTTTAACGCTGAAGCAGTTCGTACCATTAAATCCATTAAAAACAGATGGACGCCCGGTAAAATTAACGGACAGGCAGTGAGGCAGACATACCGATTGCCAATTACGATGAACTTCGAATACTAATAACTTAAAGAGAGACTCAGTCTCTCTTTTTTATTTTTTATATTTTTGTAATATGATGTTTAACTGGTTATCAATTCTTGCCGGAATATTTTATATTGTTCTGGGCGTTTTTGTTATTCTGAAGTTTTGGTTCTTCATACCATTGGAGCCCAATATTGCCTATGCACTGGGGGCGTTACTGGTTCTCTATGGTGGGTTCAGGATATTCAGGGCCATACACAGATTAAGACAGGACCGTCATGAAGATTAGTTTTTACATTGTTGCACTGTTAGCTGTTTTTTCCAGCTGCAGTAAGAAAGCCGAACCTTCTGTTGAGAATTATCACCAGGGCAAACTGACCGTTCTGACAGATGAATCTTTTCAAAGCGTTACAGAAGCTCTTGCAGATGGGTACATGATCCATTATCCCGATACAGAAGTCAGGGTGGAAACGCGCAAGGAAGATGTGGGCTTTATGGATTTGATTCAGGGCAAAGCCAAAGTGGCTGTAATGTCACGGGAACTTTCTGCACAGGAGATTAAGGAATTTGAAAGAGTTACCGAGTCAAAATTTGAACCTGCCCAATTCGCTGCAGATGCCGTTGTATTTGTAGTACCTAACAATTCCGAACGCGAAAGTATTTCCATGGAAGAAATCAGTTCAGCTATGCAATCACCGGAAAAACAACTTGTATTCGACGGGACCAATGCGAGTAATCTGAACTTTGTGGCCCAGAAACTGGGTAAGAAGCCTGCCGAACTTCAGTACTCCATCATCAGCGGCAACCGTAATATTATTAACGAACTCAATAAATACCCGGGCAAAGTAGGTGTTATAGGATTAAACACTTTAAGCAGACCCTATTCAGAAGAAGCTGAAAATTTACGCTCCCAGGTGAAAATTCTGCCCGTGTCTTATAAGGGCAAAATAATCAATCCTGAAACCGCCAGCCTTGCCAATATGTCTTACCCGTTTACACGCGTTCTCTATTTTCTTGTTAATGAGCGAACCTTTGGTATTGCGCATGGTTTTATCCGGTTCTCATGTACGCATCTTGGCCAGATGATTGTGGACAAAGAAGGTCTT
>CAYXUO010000123.1:0-6140 GCA_964468335.1 uncultured Chryseobacterium sp.
TCCTCCTGCTCGACGACGTCACGGATCGCGCCCGGCGCGTGGATGCGCAGGCCCCGCTTCGGCAGGGCTCGGAAGTCGTAGAGGAGCGGGCGATCGAGCGTCCGGATCGCGGGTGCGAGCAAGGTGGCCGGGTTGATGTTGGCCGGGTTCAGACCATTTGCCTGCAGAAACTCTTTGGTAATTTTAAAAATTCCGGACCGATCCACTTTAATCTTGTAGAAATTGCCCGTATTCAAGGGGTTATTGGTAGTGCCAACCTTTTGTGTGCTCAGGTTTGTTTGGGAAGTCTCTTCTATGTTAAATGAAGAAAGTCGGAGGATTTGTCCTTTTTCAGATTTAAAAAGCGAAACATTAATATGAGCTGTTCTTATACCTTTTTGTGTAGTGTAAGCCACATCCTTAATTTCGAAGGGGATGATTTGGTCTTTCTGAAGGTCGTACAGGTCCCGGGCAGTGATGGTTTGCCACTGCAGTCCGGAGATTTTTAAATCTTTTTCTCCCGCACTGTGTTTTATATTGATAAAAATATTATTTTGGTCAAATGAAAAGCCGGGGTTACTGAAAGTGGGCAGGTTCAGTTTAACTTCCCCGAAATCGCGGATTTTTGATCCTTCCCAGTTGATGGTAATTTTCTGCGAAAAAAAGCAGCCGGCGAAAAGGAAAATGAACAGAAAGGAGAGGTTGCGTTTCATTATTTTTGAATTATTTTTCAAGAATACAAATTAAACGAAAATTTTAAAAAAATCCTGCGATACAATAAAATAAAATTGCTTTCGTTTCAAAAAAATCAAAACATTACTTGATTAATTAATAAAATTATTATTTCTTTGTACTTTGAAAATATTTATACCGACTATGAAAAAACTAAAGTTGTTTTCATTAATTGCATTAAGTTCAGCTTTCGTCCTGACCAGTTGTGGAGGGGGATCCGGTAAAGGTGGCGGAACCAAGAGTTTCGTTTCTAAAACCGGTTGGAAACCCAACGACAACAAAGGTTGGTTCTACGCAGGCAAGCAGCAAAAACTGAAAGGATGGCCAGGAATGGTATATGTGGAGGGCGGAACTTTTACAATGGGATTAGTGAAAGATGATGTAATGCATGACTGGAATAACACGCCTCGCAGAATGCAGGTAAGTTCATTCTTCCTTGGCGAAACTGAAATTACAAATTACGAATACCGTGAATACCTTACATGGCTGAAGTATGTATTCCCACCGTCAGACCCAAGCTTCAGAGAGATTTACAACGGTGCACTTCCGGATACTCTGCTGTGGGATAACGAGCTTTCCAGAAATGATTACTCTGAAACTTATTTCAGATCACCGGAATATGACTATTATCCTGTCGTAGGTGTGAGCTGGACTCAGGCGAGTAAATATTGCGAATGGCTTACCGACAGAGCAAACGAAAAAGCTTTAATGGATGCCGGCATCATTGCCAAGGATCTTTATATTAACGAATCCAACAATCAGGGTGGATCTGCATTCAACATGGATAAGTTTAAAGCAAACGATCCGGATATGCAGGCTTATATCAACGAGCAAAGACTGGCGCAGAAATCCGGTATGAAAACTACCAACCAACGGATTCTGGCTGCTAACAGGTCTCCTGCTGCTGCTATGGTTCAGAAGTTCAGACTTCCTACAGAAGTTGAGTGGGAATTTGCAGCTCTGGGTACCATGAAAAACAGAGAATATAACAACATTCTTGGAAAAACACCGGAAATCGAGCGTCTTAGAGGACAGAAGGGCCGTACTGAGGGTATGTTCCTAGAAAACTTCAAATATGGTGCAGGTGATTACTCCGGAGTACCGGGATGGGAAAATGACGGGTCTGCGCGAACTGCAGATGTGAAAAAATACCCTGCCAATGATCTTGGACTTTACGGTATGTTTGGAAATGTTGCAGAATGGACTGCTGATGTTTACCGTCCTATCATCGATTCCGATTTCAATGACTTTAACTACTACCGGGGAAGTGCTCCACAGAAAATTCTTAGGAATGGCGACGGTAGCTACGCACGTGTTGATGACGGAACTATCCAGTACGATACTCTTGCTGACGGCAGATTACTTTACAGAAACCTACCGGGTCAGTACCAAAGAGAAAAAATCGCTGACTACAGTAACTTCAGAGACGGTGACAGACAGTCTTCACTGAACTTCAGAGCCGGAGATACAGACAGTGCAGGAAATGCATCTTTCAACATGTACAACGCACCACGTAAGAATTTCTTCGTTGACGGAAGCGGAAGAGTAGTTGTTGAGAAAGACAATAAAACCAGAACATCAGCGATAACCAACGAAATCAGAGTGGTGAAAGGTGGTTCCTGGCAGGATACAGCTTATTGGCTGGATCCGGGACAAAGAAGGTTCAAAAGCCAAAGCGGGGGTTACGGATGGATTGGTTTCCGTGTAGCTCAGGACGCCAGAGGCGCAATGAACAACAGATCCAGAAGATAATAACAGATCAAATAAATAATGATAAATCCTTCCGTTTAACGGGAGGATTTATTTATTTTTGACCCATGAATCCAGAACTTTTCTATCCCTATCTGCAGCAGTGCAATAAGGTTTCCATAGACTCCAGAACAATTAATGCAGGCGATATCTTCTTTGCATTTTCCGGTGAGAATTTCGATGCTGCACAAAAAGCCGGGGAAGTTATTGCTAATGGAGCCCTGGCGGTGATCGTGGAGCGGGAGGAATACGAAGATTCTTCAAAAAATATTTTTTACGTTCCCTCTACACTGCAGTTCATGCAGGACCTGGCCAGCCTGCACAGGGAAAATCTGAAGATACCTGTAATTGGCTTGACAGGAAGTAATGGCAAGACCACCACGAAAGAACTGATCGCAGCAGTACTGTCTCACAAGTTCAGCGTGCTGTACACCTACGGAAATCTGAATAACCATATTGGTGTGCCCTTGACACTGATGTCGGTTAAGAAGGAACATGAAATAGCGGTCATTGAGATGGGAGCCAATCATCAGAAGGAGATTGAATTTCTTTGCTCAATTGCCCGCCCGGATTACGGTTATATAACCAACTTCGGAAAGGCCCATTTAGATGGTTTCGGAGGATTTGAAGGCGTTATAGCAGGTAAATCCGAATTGTATACTTACCTGAAAGAAAGCAAGAAGACCATCATCGTTAATCAGGAGGACCCATTGCAGGTAGAAAAAACCAAGGGATACCAATCTCTTATTTCATTTGGGAAAGCGGATGCCGATTATAATTTTGCCCGTATTGGAAAAGGTAATTTCGTAGGACTTCGCATTGGGGACACTGAAATAATCAGCCAGCTGACCGGAGCGTTCAACTTTTCCAATTTGAGTGCTGCGGCTGCCTTAGGTCTGCACTTCGGCATGAATGCGCAGGAAATTAAAGAGGCAATAGAAAGTTATCAGCCAACAAACATGAGGTCGCAGATAATGGAAAAAGGCGGGAAGACCCTGGTCCTGGATACTTATAATGCGAATCCCAGCTCAATGGCAGCATCACTTCAGAATTTCAACTCATTTGAGGGTACCAAAACCATCATTATTGGTGATATGCGGGAACTTGGTGCTGAAAGTCTGGCGGAGCATACAGCCATCCTAAATCTGGCTTCGACCATGGGCTTCGAGCAGATTATTACCGTGGGCGACCAGTTTGATGCAACAGCGATGTCGCCACTCTCGTTTCCGACTACTGTACAGCTGACCGCTTATCTGCAGGAGAATCCGGTTACATCAAAAAATATACTGTTGAAGGCATCCCGCGGAATTGGGCTCGAAAAAGTGCTGGAATATCTCTAGAGGTTTTTTTCCCAGACTTCGTTCAGGATCATCCGGATATTGTGGAATGTTGACGGAAAAACTTCCTGCCTTATCCTGGCATCGCTTTTCCAGTCTACCGCAGTAATCCCTTCCTCCAGTTGAGGGGTGGCAGTGCCGTTACCCACATAACTCATCTTGAACCAGTAGGTCGTCTTCAGTACGCGGTCGCCGTTTCTTTCGGTGTAAATATGAAAGGTATTATTGATGAAATTTTCAAGGATAAGCTCGCTTAAACCGGTTTCTTCCTCAACCTCCCGCAAAGCTGCCTGCTCCAGGGATTCACCTTTTTCAACTTTACCTTTTGGCAGGTCCCATTTGCTCAGCCTTTTAATAAACAGGATTTCGTTGTTGGAGTTGGTCACGATGCCACCGGCCGCTTCAATAACATGAAACATATGGGTGAAATCTTCCCAAAGTTCCTCTATATTTTCGCCATAAACATTAATCTCCGGGCAGGATGTGTTCTGTAAAAGGTCTACGGCGATCTCCAGAGTTGCAAAGCCTTCGTAACGCAGATTCTTTTCAATATCCTCGGGATACTTACTTATTGTTAATTTTTTTTCGTTAACAAAAACTTTATACATTTGCAAGACTTTAATCTTACAAAAATAGAAAAATGAAATTAGAAGGACGAAAAATATTACTTAATAAACCCGTGTCAGAAATTATGGATTTACTGAAGAATCCTGAGAATTATAAACAGCTGATGCCGGAAGGACTTCAAAAATTTGAAACAGTAGCGGACGGATTTAAATTTTCACTGAAAGGCATGCCTGAAATCGCACTTAAACTGGGTGAAGTAAGCGAGCAAAAAGCTGTTTTGCGCTCTGCAAGTTCCAGCATGGATTTTGAGCTTACTACTGCGCTGAATGCAGTGTCCGATGCACAGACTGAGGTTCAGATGTTATTCGAAGGCAAGTTTAATCCATTTATTAAGATGATGGTGGAAAAGCCGCTTCAGAATTTTATGAATGCGCTTACGGACAAGATAGAGACGATGTACGCTTAATCATCGTTTATTTTTCGAATATAAAAAACTATCCCCGGGCTTGCGCCCGGGGATAGTTGTATAATGATGTGGAATGATTACTTCACTTCTTCAAAATCAGCATCCTGAACATCGTCAGCACCTGCATTTCCTGTAGGGTTACCCTGTGCCTGTTCGGCTCCTGGCTGTCCCTGCTGTCCTGCGGCATACATTTCCTCTGAAGCTGCCATCCAGGCTGCATCCAAAGCTTCAGTTTTGGTCTTGATGCTTTCCATATCCTTAGCGTCGAAAGCGGTCTTCAGCTCTGCCGCTGCAGATTCAACAGTTGCTTTCTTATCAGCAGAAAGTTTATCACCAAATTCCTTCAGTTGCTTCTCGGTCTGGAAAATAAGTCCGTCAGCTTTGTTCAGTACTTCTACTTCTTCTTTTTTCTTAGCATCGGAAGACGCATTTTCTTCAGCTTCACGCTTCATTCTTGCGATTTCCTCTTCGGAAAGACCTGAACTTGCCTGGATCTTGATTGACTGCTCTTTACCTGTTCCTTTATCCTTTGCAGATACGTGAAGGATACCGTTGGCGTCAATATCAAAGGTTACTTCAATTTGCGGAGTTCCTCTTGGTGCTGGCGGAATATCTGTAAGGTCGAATCTTCCGATTTCTTTGTTATCGTTAAACATTGGTCTTTCACCCTGACCAACTCTGATGGATACTGCAGGCTGGTTGTCACTTGCTGTAGAGAAAGTCTCAGATTTCTTGGTAGGAATGGTTGTGTTTGCGTCAATTAGTTTTGTAAACACTGAACCCATAGTTTCAATACCTAATGAAAGCGGAGTTACGTCCAGAAGAAGTACATCCTTAACATCACCGGTTAATACACCACCCTGAATTGCTGCGCCAATGGCTACAACCTCATCCGGGTTCACCCCTTTAGATGGTTTCTTACCGAAGAATTTCTCAACTTCTTCCTGAATGATTGGGATTCTTGTTGAACCACCTACCAGGATTACCTCGTCGATGTCGGAAATTGAAAGACCTGCATCAGATAATGCTTTTTTACAAGGCTCCATTGAACGTCTAACCAGGTCAGCGGAAAGTTGCTCGAATTTAGCTTTTGTAAGCGATTTTACCATGTGCTTAGGTCCTGTAGCCGTGGCGGTGATATAGGGAAGGTTAATTTCAGTCTGTGTAGAAGAAGAAAGTTCAATTTTCGCTTTTTCAGCGGCTTCCTTCAGTCTCTGCAATGCGATCGCATCAGACTTAAGGTCCACACCTTCTTCAGCTTTAAACTCATCTGCCATCCAGTTGATGATTACATCATCAAAATCATCACC
>CAYXUO010000124.1:0-6059 GCA_964468335.1 uncultured Chryseobacterium sp.
TTTTCTCTTTTATTTTGCGTTCCACTTCCGCAATCAGCCGCTGCATCTCCTCTTCATGTTTGTTAGATACTGGGGCAGGGCTGGAAGCAGTTCCTTCTTTTTTAGGTGTGGCGCCTATTTTCACCTGAGGTAAGAATGGATCGATACCGTGGAAACTCACATCAGCTGCCGGAGGTTGTTCGCGGTCCACCTCAGCTACAGGCGCTGCTTCTTGAGCAATCACCTGCTCTGATTCCCCTGCTTCCTTATCCTCCTTTGCAGATTGAATAACCTCTTCCTCCCTGGCCGCGAGTTCGCTCACCGGTGCTGATTCTTCACTGAAGACCTTTGGTGCAGCGAGATTTGCATCTGCCAGCACCAGCTGCCCACTCTCCGCTGAGGCTTCTTTATCGATTACAGGTGTTTCCTGCTCCAGGAAATTTTCTTCACCTTCAAACAGAATTCGGTTCAGTTCGCCGTTAACATATACAGGTTGGGGACCAGCACGTTCAACCGGGGTAATTTCGGTAAAACTAACCGGTTCAGCTTCTTCAGCAACTGTCTCAGCATTAACAATAGGTTCAGCAACAGTCTCGTGCGCCACTCTGTCTTCGGTAGAATTTCCCACGGCATCATTACTACTGTGGTCTGCCACAACTGCAGTTTCAGGTTTAACATTTTCCTTATGGTCCGGCCGTTCATCAGCATGTTCACTCACCTCCTGCGGTTGGCTGGCATTACCGTTCACCAACTGATACAGAATCTTTTTATCAGTCGTATAGGCTGCCGTGGTCGAAAGCACCTGCTGGTAGTTTTCGGGATCAAACCGGGAAGCAGCCAAAAGGGCAAGCGCACGCAGACTCTGCACATAAGGAGTGGCTTTAATCTGGTCATTCAGCAGTTTCAGATCTGCGGACTGTATCAGGTCCGGATTTTCAATAAGTTCCAGTAGACGCGTATTCATATTACCAGTTGGCTACAATATCGTTAAAAATCTTGTTGATGATTCGCTCATTAACCAGTTTAACCTGAGAGGCTTCAATAGCATTTATATCCAGATCACTGCTGAAAACTGCTTCATCAGTAAAAGTCCGGTCGAAACTTTTGTCCGGTTCAATCCGGTTTTCATAATGTACCCTTACTGATATGGTAAGTTTATTCTGAGCTGCCTGAATGTTTCCTCCTGCAGCATCTACATTTGATGAGATCGTGGTAGGCGAAATACTGTAATCGGTAATTTCACCTTCAATGAGCATATCCGGGTTCTCTTTGGTACCCTTAAGCGTTGTGCGCTGCAAAAACCGGTTTTGAATATCGGTAGAGAACTGCTGCGCCAGCGAAGGGTTCACAAGCGGGGCATTATTGATAAACTCATTAATCTGCACAGTTTTGGTTTCAGGGCTCAGCGAGGAACCGGTAAATGTATAACACGACTGCAGCAAGCCTGTGCAGAGCATTACAATTGCGAGGAACGGAGTCAGGTGTCGGTTCATATTCATATTAATCCTCAAGGTTGTACTGTTTAATTTTTCGGTAAAGTGTACGCTGGGAAATTCCCAGTTCGTCGGCGGCCTTGTTCCTGCGCCCTTTATGCTTCTCCAGGGCCTTAACGATAAGTTCGCGTTCATTATTCTGCAGGGACAGGGAATGACTTTCTTCAACTTCAACATCTTCTACATCGTCATATTCTTCATTGGATTCGGCATAAATCGGTGGGCGGCTCGAAGTATTTTGATTCCCATTTTCAAAATAAAGCATTGAATTCTGATTCTGGGCAGTGCTGTCTGATGTAAACACCCTGTTGATAAGGTTTTTCTCCTGATTACTCAGGTCTTCGCTGCCGCGGTTCTTAATAAGTTCCGATGTCAGTGACTTGAGGTCATTCAGATCATTACGCATATCAAAAAGAATCTTATACATAATTTCTCTTTCAGAATGAAACTCTGAGCTGGAGACGTGGCCCGGGCCCAATTTCTGAACCACAGCGGGCAGATTGGCATTCATCGGGATGTACTCGGAAAGTTTTGTGGAGTTAACCGTTCTGTTATGTTCTACCACTGTCATTTGCTCTACCAGATTACGGAGCTGACGTACATTTCCGGGAAACGCATAGTTTTCCAGGTAGTTTACCGCATCGTCGGTCAGTACAAGTTCCGGCATTCTGTACTTTTCGGCAAAATCAATGGCAAATTTCCTGAACAGGAGATGCACATCGCCCTTTCGCTCGCGCAATGGCGGCATATCGATCTGGACTGTATTGAGACGGTAATAGAGATCCTCGCGGAAACGTCCGTCTTCAATAGCCTTCAGCATATTTACATTGGTAGCGGCAACAATCCTTACGTTGGTCTTCTGGATCTGCGACGAGCCTACTTTCATAAATTCACCGCTCTCCAGTACACGTAGCAGGCGCACCTGCGTTTGCAGGGGCAATTCGCCTACCTCATCCAGAAAGATGGTTCCACCGTCGGCAACTTCAAAATAGCCTTTCCGCGTAGCAGTTGCTCCTGTAAAAGCACCTTTCTCGTGGCCAAAAAGTTCAGAATCAATTGTACCTTCAGGAATGGCACCACAATTTACAACGATATAGGGCTGATGTTTGCGGCGTGACTCGCCGTGGATAATCTTAGGTATGAACTCCTTGCCCACACCCGATTCACCCATTACTAAAACCGAAATATCAGTAGGAGCTACCTGTATTGCCTTTTCCAGTGCACGGTGAAGTGCGGGAAAACTGCCGATAATCCCAAAACGGGTTTTTATGGATTGTAGGTCTGTCATTTTAAAATCAGGTTTATGATTAAAGATTTCCCGGCGGGAATCAGTCTATTCCGACGCCGCTAAAAGCGTACCCTGCGTATTTCCGTAAACCAATACGGTCACAATGTCTCCAAGCTTCTGTCCCGGTTTCTTATCAAACACACATACTGCATTCTGCGAATTCCGGCCTTTCCATTGGTTTTCATTCTTTCTGGAAGTGCCTTCAATAAGGACTTCATGCTCGCGGCCAACGTAGGATTCCATCCGTTTTCTCGAAAGTGCGCCCTGCAGTGCTATAACTTCTGAAAGTCTTCTTTGCTTCACCTCCGCAGGAACATCATCCTCCATCTTTTTATGTGCAGGTGTGCCGGGCCTTTCCGAATAGGCGAACATATAGCCGTAGTCATACTCCACCTCTCTCATCAGTGAAAGTGTCTGTTCATGATCGGCTTCCGTTTCGCCGCAGAAACCTATGATCATATCCTGTGAGAAAGAGATTTCCGGAACAATTTGCCTGGCCTTTTTAATCAGATCAATATATTCCTCACGCGTATGCTGACGGTTCATGCGCTCCAATATCCTGTTGCTGCCGCTTTGGACCGGCAGGTGCACATATTTACAGATGTTCTTATGCTTGGCCATTACGGTAAAGACGTCCATGGTCATGTCATGCGGATTGGAAGTAGAAAAACGAATCCGCATCTCCGGAACTGCCACAGCCACCATATCGAGCAACTGTGCAAAGTTTACTGCTGTAAGCTTCTGCATCTCTGTCGCGTTCTTGAAATCCTTTTTAGGTCCGCCACCATACCACAGGTACGAATCTACATTCTGACCTAATAACGTGATTTCCTTATATCCGCTGTTCCAAAGATCCTGACATTCCGAGATAATGGAATGGGGATCACGGCTGCGCTCGCGGCCTCGCGTAAAGGGCACCACGCAGAAAGTACACATATTGTCGCAACCCCGGGTTATGGTAACAAATGCAGTTACGCCGTTGCCGCCCAAGCGAACAGGGTTAATATCCGCATAGGTTTCCTCTTTGGAAAGAATTACGTTGATGGCATCGCGCCCGCCGTCGGTTTCCTTCAGTAGATTAGGAAGATCACGGTAAGCATCCGGACCCACCACAAGATCCACCAGCTGTTCTTCTTCCAGAAATTTGGTCTTAAGGCGTTCTGCCATACAGCCCAGCACACCCACAGTTAAATTAGGTTTGGCTTTTTTTAGGTTTTTGAATTGTGAAAGGCGCATCCGCACGGTTTGCTCTGCCTTTTCGCGTATGGAACAGGTATTGAGCAAAATAAGATCTGCCTCATCCTGGTTCAGGGTGGTATTATAACCCTGCTCATTCAGGATGGAAGCCACAATTTCTGAATCGGAAAAGTTCATCTGGCAACCGTAACTTTCCAAAAAGAGTTTTTTGGAATTGGTAGGTTTTTCGGCTATGGCAAAGGCTTCGCCCTGCTTTGTTTCGTCTATATATTTATCCTGCACGGTAGTTCTTATTAACGATATAATTCAGAATAATTACTGAATTCACTTCAATTAAAGTGCAAAGATAAGAATTATTGTGACAGAATGGCAGGCACGGGAAAACGGGTTTTAAAAAGTGTTTTAAGGCCTGGAGGGGAAACTTGTATTGTCCTTTTGAACGTCTTCAAAACTAAACTCCTGTCTCACAGGCATTTTAAACCATTGGTATAAAGGAAATCCATTTATGGTTCCGGGGGTCCACAGTTTCCTTCGATTCAGTCTTTCAACAGCATCATAACCGGCCTTAATCACATTTTGATCAAAACTGCCTGAAAATTCTACCTTCTCCATCATGCCGGTGTCGCTAACCGCAAAGGTCATTACCATATATTGATTTTCATTTTCCTTCACAGGCTTTTTAAGAGCCTCTAACATATACAGTCGGAATTCATTCATACCCAGTTTAAATTGTGCCTCCCTGTACACATTCTGGGCAATAATTGGCTTGCTGTGGTAAATTATAAAAGGATTTACATTTAATTCAGCGATGGCATTTACAGGCTCGCCATCTACACGCGCTGCAAGCCATCGGCGCAGATGCGGCAATAACTTTTTACCGTATTCTACGGCACATTTATTATTTTCCAGGTTAGCAACATCTTCATCCTTTACCAGTTTAATGGAACCGGAAGACTCCACCAGTACCGGAAGCTTATAGGATTGACTCACCGGGCAGGGCTGCAAACCAAGCGTCATTGAAATATCCTTGATTTCCTGATGCAGTCCTTTATGGCCGCCCACATAATAATCCTGGCCGACGGGATAGGATTCATAAATGACAAGTTGATTCTGGCCAAAAGTTAAAACGGATAAAAAGACAGAAAGGATGATAAAGATTTTATTCATAAGTATTTTTTTAGTTATCTACATAGATTTACTGACTTGCTTAATATCTTATACATTACTCTGGTGCGTAAATGAGTTGAAATAGGTTTTTAAAGGCTGTCGGATAAGAACTTGGGATAAATTAATCGCCAGATTCATTATATGCGTTTGCAAGGGAAATTGGAAATACGTAGTGGGAACGTATAGGAATACCATGAATCTTTCCTGGGATCCAAACCTTACGGGTCTTGATAATGGCCCGCAGCAGCATATTGTCATACTCCTGCATCCCTGAACTTTCAGCTAATCTTACATCTTCAATTAACCCGGTTTCAGACACGGCAAACCTAACAGTTAACCTTACTTTACCCTTTCCCTTCACATAATAATCGGACACATCTATTCTTTTGAGTACCTCCTCACGGAATTTCTTATCTCCACCGGGAAATATAGGCTCTTCCGCAAAATGGTTTGGATCATATCCGTCTTTATAATTTTCAAAAAGAGCATCAGGATAAATAAAATAGTACGAAACAGCAGGTACAGGTGTACCTTTAATTTTTGCAGGCAACCAACCTTTCATATTTTGCACTACTTCTTCAACCAGTTTTGCTGTGCAGTTGGAGTCGCTTTCAGACTGTTTACCGGACTTATAAAGTTGTGCAGTTCCGTCTACGTTTATAAGAACAGGTGCAGAGTAATAGTCCTGGCCGCTTCTGCACTGTTTAAGATTTCGTTCTACAACAACTGCGTGAAAATCCCTATAAAAAAATTCGCGCCCACCCATATAACTGTGCTGGTCCGCCGGAAATCTGATAACCTCCTGACTGTAAAAAAGACTGCCTACGAAAAGCAGCAAGTATTTAAAATTCATCTAAAAAACTATAAAAGCGCCACAAGGCTGGGTTACAAATCAAAACTTTCTGTCCGGAAATTAATTTTCTGGCGTATGCGCG
>CAYXUO010000125.1:0-5914 GCA_964468335.1 uncultured Chryseobacterium sp.
GGCCTCATAATGGCAATGATGGTAATAAGAATCCAGTAGGAGTGACCAATATCCAGAAAACTGAGCTGCGCGATGGTATAACCTGCTAAAAGTGCACAGGTGATCCGTACCGCATGCCGGAAATGCGCCGATTTCAATGACAGATTGTTCAGCAGCACCCCGATATTCAGCCGCTCCTGTTTTGGGACAAATTTGTCGAAATCCAGTCCGGTGGAGAGACTCTTGGCATTTCTGAGATCCTGCGTAAATACTTTGTAAATAATTGAAATATCATCCGTGATATCCTTTACCCGTGCCAGAATCAGCCGTAGTGCCATAAAATCTTCGAGCGTGGCCGCATTCAGGTTTCGGTTTCTCAAATCAAAATACTGTTCATGCAACTGCGCCAGTCTTTCTTTGAACGGGTGTACAGGTTTGCTCTTCACGCCTCCTTGCAGAGCGATACCTATATTTGATATTTCTTCGGACAATAAAAGCAGATAAGACTGTATTTCCTGCAGAATTTCAGCATCATCAAAACTCTCATGTATTTTCCTGTAATCCTGGTCAGAAGTGAAAAGCTTGTCAAAAAGGTCCACCGAGTTCAGGAACATCAGCATCAGCAGCCGGCTGGTGGTCGTACTTTCATTTACTATTATCCGGGTCTTGAAGACAACTTCCCGGGTTTCCTCCTGAAGATTTTTAATGATCACCTGGCTGGCAATAACTTCACGGTAAAGTTCATCTACGCGTGCCCCTCTGGCGTAAAATTTTGCCTTTATTATAAGGTAATCTGCCAGCTGCAGGTAATTTTCACCTATCATCTGGCTGGCCAGTTTATAGGGCTGCAGTTTGGAGACGGCCAGAAATACCAAAAGGAACCATATACAACCGCCGGTGAAAACGAGTAAATCGCGCAGCGGGCGATCGCCCGACAGATTGCCGTCTACAAAAATAGAGAACACTACCATCGTAAGTCCGCCCACAGCTGCCAACCTTTGGCCATACACGCCCACCATTGAAAAGAACATTCCGACAAGGATGATTCCCAAATAAGCTAAAGGCGCTATTCCGTGAACAGCAGTTCCGAGTACAGCTACGGTAATAAAGGTAAAAATGGCAAGAACCAGTGCATTACGCCGCCGAGTAAAGGGTCCGGCCATATCTGTGAGCCCCACGAAACTTGTACCGAGCGGAAACAGGAAATACTCTTTCAGCAACCCGAAGTATGCAAGCACCAAACTGGGGATTACAATAGCCAATGCGATCCTTACAGCTGAGTAAAGGTACTGACTGGTGATGAATTTTCGAAGTTCAGAAGCGTAGTTCATAGAGAGGGAAGGTTCCCGGATGGCCTGTCAATAAATTAAAAAAGACCTCACAGGGAGGTCTTAGTTATTGATATGTATCCGATTAATAATCAGTAGCATTCATTGTTTCATCTCCAATATTCCAGGTAAGACCAAACCTGAGTGTATTGTCCAGTGCTGAATTCAGCTTAGACATATTGATGAGGTAAGATACATCCAGGGCAAAAGCATTGTACTTAAGGCCAATACCCGCAGTTGCGAACTGTCTTGCACCCTGCTCTTCACTTTCATGGAAGTAACCGCCACGGACAAAGAATGCATTGTCATAAGCATATTCCAGTGCACCGGACAGCATGATGCTTTTTGGATTGTTGAATGATTTACCGATGCCTTCCATAACACCTACATTTGGCACTTCATAAACAGCCTGCTGTGTAAGCGGGTCAATTCTTGTAATCTCCGCACCCGGAACCAGAAGTTTGGAACCTTCAACAGAAATTCCTACACGGTTTACATCATCAATGAACACATCGTAACCGGCACCCAGTCGGGCGATGGTAGGCAGGTAAGTCCTGGAGTCCTCGTCACCGGTATAATCCAGCTTAGGACCCAGATTCTGGATGGCAAGACCTGCGTTGATCTTGTTATCCATGCCGCCAAGGCCGGAAAAACGTGGCGTGGTATAGTAAGATGATATATCTACCGCAAACGAGTTTGCAGGCTTCAGTGTAGTATCAGTGTTGAATCCACCGGAGAGGTCAGATCGGATAAATCTACCGGTAACCGCCATGGAGAAAGAATCTGCAAGTCTCAGTGCGTAAGACACATCAATGGCAAATTCATTTGGTTTTGCTGTTCCTTCATCTGCAACAGCGTTGTTATCTACCAGACGGGTAAGGTTTACCTCACCCATGTTAAAGTAATAGATACTTGCACCAATCGTGGATCTTTCCTCCTCGCCGATAAAGCGGTAGTAGGAACCGTATAACAGGAAAACATCGTTTGTAAGTTTTCCCATATAAGGTGTGTAATTAACACCTACCCCCGATAAATTTCTTGAGAAAGGATATTTCGCCGCATTCCAAAACTGTGAATATACATCAGCAGAGGTGGCGACACCCTGGTCACCCATACCCCCGGAACGTGCATCTGGAGCAACTCTCAGGAAAGGCGCACCGGTAAGAACCGGCCTGATTTTACTTAAATCCTGTGCAAAAGCCGTAACGCTTACACCTAAACCTAAACCTAAAAGAAGTCTTTTTGTAAAATCCATATAGTTATATTTAATTTCCAAATATATAAATTATTTTGATGCATTTACCTCAATAATACCATTTTTTCTACTGCTGTAGCTCCTCCTTTGCATTTTTCCTGATTTTGGCTGCGCGCGAAGATCTTAAATATGTAGGTGCCCTTACCTACAGCATCACCATAATCATCCAGTCCGTCCCATTCAATTGCCTGTCTTGGTGTACGGAATCCCTGCAGAAAGGGTTCTGCCACTACAGGTTGGCTCAGCGTCCTTACCAGCTTACCGGTAATGGTGTAGATCTGCACATTAACATCAAGGATATCGTCGCAGTTGTGCTCAAAATGGATATAAGTTTTATTGGTAAACGGATTCGGCCAGTTCAATGGTCTGTTGATTACCAGATTTTGGTTGGTCTCGTCCTTCACTATAAAGCGTAACGTTTCTGTAGTCGAATTATTGTTGATGTCCCATACCTTGAACGTAAGGGTATGCTCACCGGGAGCCAGGTTACGGAAAGGGTAGGTTACATTTCCTTTCTGATAATCTGCCAGTCCGGGGTTTACACAGCCATTGCCGTCTCCACTGGAATAGAAATCATTCAGTACCACAGTATTGATAATCTGTCCGTCCAGATAGGTCACGATATCGTGGCCTACACCCGCACCGGTGGAGTTAATTCCGGTATCATCAGTAATACAGGCAAGCAGCATTGGATTTTGGTCCGTAATTCCACCGTCTGCAAAATTGGTGTTGTTCATATACAGTTTCACCTTCGGCGGCTCACTGTCATTGATTCCGTTTGGATTAATGCCGCCAATCTGCACTGGCTGGTTAATAAATACGTCTTCAACCTTATTGTCTGCATAGGCCAGCAGGCGTCCTGTGCCCATGGTATAGTTAATGTCATTTGGCACATAGAATTCTACAGTAAAGACACCGTTAACCGCGGTTCCTGAGGCCTTAACGATAGGACTTCCTTCTTCGGTATAGTTCAGTATCGGCGTAAGACTCCCGTCATTGTTAAGCGTGGTTTTATTAAGACGTTTGTCGTAGATGTTAATGACAACCCTGCCGTTGAACGTGGTATTGAGTGTGCCGTTAGGGTTGTTGATGTGGCCCGTGATCTTCACAAAATCCAATGCACGTATCTGTCCCGGTACAGGAGTTTCTACATTATCTATCGCCAGCAATTTTCTTGGTCGGCTGAGTTTCATTGCAGGGTCTCCAAGAAAATTCACTTTAAGGTGATTTGGATTTCCACCGAACTCAAATTTTGCCTCAAGAAAAGAATTTCCGAGAGTGTCAAACTGATCTGCGTTCAGTTCGAATATATTTTTGGTGAAGGTATCTGTAAACAGCACTCCATAATTTACGTCGATGGCACGGCTGGAGGTAATCATTGTGGCAGCCCCACCTGTAGGTTGTTTCATAAACTGTTCACCCGCCGAAAAAGTTCCGGGTTCGTCCCAGAGAGTAAATTCGCAGGTGATGGTGGATACCAGCGGGAAACGGCTGTATACATTGGAGAAATTATTGAAGTCTTCTATTTCATCGGAGGATAAGATTCTTTCCTGAGCCCAGCCGTTGATGCCTCCGTGGCCCAGATAAAACATATACAGACTGTTCCCCACATCATTTGCAATGGCCTGGTTTACCTGCGGATACCGCTGTCCCCCTGCCGTATTCACAGCCGGGAAGGCATCCATATAGAGTTTACGTACATTGTACTCGGGTTTATCCGTAGCCCCTTCAAAGAGATCCTGTAAAGTTTCATCCATAATGGTGTGGAAGGGTGTGCCTCCATCCTTATCATCATCTGCAACAAAGTCCAGTTTCATACGCCACATTCCAAATGGGGTAGATTGCCCCGGCAGATTGTTGTAGTAGGCCAGAGTTTTATCTACCAGAAGTTTTGCCTCCTGAATGTTGGCGGCCGGCAGTCTTCCCACAGGAACGTCTGCCAGCATGCTTGGCAGGTGGGTGGCAGTTTGTGGCTCGGTCATTCCGATATAGTCGTCAGTTACGAAGGAGCTAACATAATTACCACTCTCCTCACTTTGGTATGCAGGTACTATGTTAAAATTATTAGGGATCCTGTTTTTGAAGTCATAAGTGGCATCGCCCAGGATCAATACATATTTTAATGCTCCTGCAGGACTGTTAAGATGGGAAACGAAGTCGCGGATTGCGGTAAGATCTTTTCGTCCGCTGCTGTATTCGTTATATATTTTGTTGATGTCTACTACGGCCGTTGAAAAATTATTCCTGGTTTGGTGATGGCTGGCCATCCGCTGGGCATGCGTCATCATTTCCGGTGCGGTTAGAACAAGGTAGTCGATATTCTGCATTCCGCTGAGGTTCTGGTTGTCGGTTTTTCCTACGTAGACTGGGGAATAGGCGGCATCTGCACGGAAAGCCACAAATTCATTATTGAAGTTCGGGTCATTTGCAATATAACCAAAACTGTAGGTACTGCTGTTTGGATTTTTGTTGATGCGGCGCGTAGCATCGGTGATATCGGTAACATCCCAAATCTGTTCAGCGGCCGCCGCATTGCTCATGGCAAAACTGTATGCCTCTCCCGAACCGCTCATTAGTGAGAAGTCACGGAAATTCATTTGGCTTCCGTTAAAGGTCAGGTTTTCCCTGTACTGGATTTCAAGATAATCAAAATAAAAACTTCCGTTGGGATTAGCGGAAATATCTGGTGTAAAGTTGAATGTAAAGGTGTTACCTGTACTGTTGTTCAGTGTGCCCTGAAATCTCATCTGCACATAGTCCAGCCCTCCGGGTGGCACGTTCTGCACGGAATTATTCTGGTTGTTAATGTTGAAGGCCAGCGTGTTGCCCTGAGATTTATAAGCTACGACCTGGGTGCGGTATGTAATAACATCTCCTGGTTGGGCGGGAGATTTCGCCGTTACGGTATAAGCCTGTGGAGTAGTGAAGCTTTGTTCATCCACCCATATTTTTCCCAGTTTCAGAAGATTTTTCTCGTCGTCGTTAATAACCTGATAATCATCATACCTGGTGATGGGGTTAGCAGTAAGTGCTACGTCTGCATCCTGAACCCGTTTTCCCGGGCCTTTGTCAAAATTGATAAAGTAATAGGAGAAGTCATCATACAAATTCTTTACATTATTGCTGCGGTCGGTACGGGTATCTGTCCGTTTGAAACCGTTGCCGTTGGTAGGGTCGTAAAGGTTATAACCGTTTGGACCCTGGGCGTAAAACAGTGCATAATCACCATCGTTCCATACGCCGTCTGCCTCACCCACAACCTGTATCGCGTTTTCCTGCAGAGCGTCGTATTTGGTATCCTGATTAAATTCAGAAAGCATAATGCCGCCGTTACCATAGATCCTGAAATTTT
>CAYXUO010000126.1:0-5788 GCA_964468335.1 uncultured Chryseobacterium sp.
CATTAAGATCGATGGTTGCTGGGTTAGTAATTGGATTGTAAGTACCGATTTTTTCGATGAATTTACCATCTCTTTTTGCTCTTGCATCGGCAACTACGATGTGGAAAAAAGGCTTTCCTTTTTTACCGTGTCTCTGTAATCTGATTTTTACTGACATAAATGTTTGATTTTGTGGGAACTCGTCCCGTTAAATATTAAGTGTGCAAAGATAACCAATTTTGTGGAATTGAAGACTTAAGCAATAAAAAAATATTAAAATTCCTCCAGTTCAGATTCCAGTGCTCCCAGGTAAAAAAGGCCATAACATTTTTCATTCTCCGCCAGTTCCAGATAAGCGTCCAGATATTTAATCATTCCCGGAGTACTCCAGTAGCAGCCTACGTTATGAACGGCACAGGTAAGATACATATTCTGGACTCCCATCGCTACAGCTGCGATCTCTTCCCACTCCGGAACCAAACCACTGAAAGCCACAGAAATACTGATGATGGCCCCGGCTTTATTTACCTTGGCAGGTATATCGTCATATTTTTTCTGAAGGAATGAAGCAGGTGCAGTTGTTTCGCGGTAAATCTCAGCAAGTGTAATCCCAAGTTGTTCCTTGTCTGCCTCCGTAAAAACGCTGAAACGCCAGGGCTTTGTCCTTTTGTGATTGGGTACGAACCGCGCCGAATCAAGTATGGTCTGAAGCACTTCCAAAGGAATGGCTTCCGCCGTATAATCTCTTGGAAACGTGCTTTTGCGTGATTCTATAATTTCTTTTAAAAGTTGGCTTTTGTCCATAAGGCAAAACTAGTAAACTTTTACCGGACCAATTAAACCCGGCGCTAAGTAGCTTTTTATATTACCCCTTCAATACGCTGATGAATATTGTTAAGAGTAAATTCGTCGCCGGCCTTTTTACCTTTCATGATCTGCGCCATGGGACTCTTCTCCGAGATGGCATAAAAACGGTCACCTTCATAAAAGAACTCGCCGAGCGAAACGGAAATATAGAATCTTGCCTTATTGGTAATGACCAGGGATCCCAGCGTTGCAGATTCGGTTTTGGTATTGAGTACCCGCTGCATTTCGCGCTGCATATTTTTAAGGGCAGCCATCTGCCGGTCCAGATGGTAAATCTCGCTTTGGATTTCTTCCCGAATGGAATCATACTTACTGGTTTTCTTGATCTCGCGGCTGGCTTCCAGTGTGAAATTCAGGTAGAACTCCAGAGTCTTCACCTTGCCGGACAGCATTTCCTGCACATACGTACGCAATTCATTTTTGTTGTAAACATCCTTCTGCATAAAAAACATCAATACAGCAGTCATCCGTAATCGGAATCTCACCAGTTAAAATTAATCCTTTTTTAAAACAAAAAATGTGCACTTTTATTTTAGAAGCTCAGGCCGCCGTACCGGAAAAAGCTGCCAACTATAAGCATAAGTATGCCAATGATGGTGACACTGATTATGTGAGCAGCCATCAAAGGCAGCGTGCGTGCACTAAGCTTCGGCAATACAAAAATGTTGGCGCTCAGGGCGAAGAGTATTGTAATGAAGAGCAGGATCAGTTTTACAGAAACCGCGGTTTCTACCGGATTTGCAAAATGAAACCACTGGGACATATCAACCCCGAACTGGTATGCCATCCAAATTCCTGTGATTACCATTATCAGCAGTGCGGGAATACCGATCTTTTCATATTTTCTTTCGAAAGCAAGCAGGAGTTCAGGATCGCGCTTTTTCAGAACTTCAGGCAGAATTCCAATGGAAATTATAAGGTGCCCGCCTACCCAAACAGCAGCTCCAAGGAGATGTAAGATTAAAAGGAAATGATGTGACATCCTGCAAAGTTACATGCGGCAAAACGGAATGGGTATGATCAGGATCATAGCCTGGCAGTCGAATATTTATTTTTCAGAAAGTTCCTTCAGTGCCTGCAGGCCGTCTCCGTAAGACTTATCCATCTGGCCATCCATAAAAATGGACATCAGGTTCATGGGATAATCCAGTTCACAGTCCATATCCCAGGTTACTTTGGTAGTGTTTCCCTGTGGAGTAAGTACGATATCTGATGTAGCATCACTTTCGAAAGGTCTGGTAAAGAGCATTTTTGCACTCTGTTTTTGATTCGGCACCAAAGCGGTGATGATATGGCAACCGGCACCGGCATCATCATTTCCGTCCCAGCAATACTGGTCGCCGAGCTGTCCGCTATTTCCGGAATAATCAATTTTCATATTCGGGTCCAGTTTCATCCACGGATTCCACCGGTTAAAGGCCTTCATTGAGCTGATGTTTTGATACACTTTTTCCGCAGGAGCGTTAATGGTAATTGATTTTTCAAAATGATATTCCTTGCCGATGACAAACATAGCAATAAGCAGTATGGCTAAGATGAGCACAATGATCTTCACGAAAGTTTTCATAGTTGTTTTGTTTAATACAAATATAAAATTAATATTTTGAGTATTTTTACCTCGTAAAGCGCATTAAGCGCCATTAACACTTAAATAATAAAAGATTCATCCAATGAATAACCCTTTGCTTCATCCCTTCAAAACCATACATTCTTCAGCACCATTCGCTGAGATTAAAGAAGAACATTTCTTGCCTGCTTTCCAGGAACTCATTAAGATTTCGGAAAAGGAAATAGACGATATCGTTAACAATGATGCTGAACCCACATTTGAAAATGTCATTGAAGCCCTATCCTATTCCGGAAAGCAGTTGGATGTGGTTTCGGGAATTTTCTTCAACCTGAATTCCGCAGAAACAAACGACGAAATCCAGAAGATTGCACAGGAAGTATCTCCTTTGCTGACCGAATATTCGGCCAGAATTGCGCAAAATGAACGCCTGTTTGAAAAGATTAAGAAAGTCTATGATGAAAAGGAAAAATATAACCTGAATCAAGAACAGCAAATGTTGCTGAATGAAACGTACAAAGGATTCGTTCGCAGCGGTGCTTTACTGAACGGTACGGATAAGGAAAGGTTTAAGGAAATCAGCATTGAACTTTCTAAAAAATCGCTGCAGTTCGGGCAAAATGTTTTGGCTGAGACCAATAACTATCTAAAGCACATCACGAATGAGGAAGAACTTAAAGGCATACCCGAGGCCATTCTTGAGCAGTATCGTGCTGAAGCAAAATCCCGGGACCTGGAGGGTTTTGTGATTACCCTGCAGTTCCCAAGTTATCTGCCGGCAATGACCTATGCCGAAAACCGTAACCTGAGAAAGGAACTCTCTTTAGCATACGGAAAGAAATCCTTTAACGGTAATGAATTCGACAATCAGGAACCCATCCGCGAAATTGTAGCTCTGAAGCAGGAGAAAGCCGGCCTGCTTGGATATGCAAATTATTCAGAGTTTGTGCTGGAAGAAAGGATGGCCAAATCTCCAGACCAGGTTTTGAATTTCCTGAATGAACTTCTGGAAAAAGCAAGACCATATGCTGAAAAAGAAATAGCCGAACTTAAAGAACTCGCAAAAGCTGACGGCATAGAGGAAATGCACAGTTATGATCACAGTTTCTATGCAGAAAAACTCAGGAAGATAAAATTTGATATTGACGATGAGGAACTGAAACCTTACTTCCAGCTGGAAAAAGTGGAGGAGGCAGTATTTACATTGGCTAAAAAACTCTTCGGACTGGAATTTAAGGAAACCCGCGAGATCCAAAAGTATCATGAAGAGGTAAAAACCTATGAGATATTTGAAAACCGTGAGTTTAAGGCGCTGCTTTACACTGACTATTTTCCGCGGAAAGGGAAAAGGGCCGGTGCGTGGATGACCAGTTTCAGAAACCAGTACAGGGAAACGGGCGAAAATATCCGCCCTCATATTTCGGTGGTCTGTAATTTTTCCAAACCCGGTGCCGAAACGCCCAGCCTGCTCACCTTCCAGGAAGTTACCACCCTTTTCCACGAATTCGGCCATGCGCTGCATGGAGTTTTGGCGGATACCACTTACCCTAACCTTTCGGGCACATCGGTAAAGTGGGATTTCGTGGAGCTTCCGTCACAGTTTCTGGAAAATTTCTGCTACGAACCAGACTTCCTGAAAACCTTTGCAAAGCATTATCAGACGGGCGAAACGCTGCCTGATGATAAAATTCAGAAAATATCAGACTCCAAGAATTTCATGGAAGGATATCAAACACTTAGGCAGATTGGTCTGGGAAAACTGGACATGGCTTTTCACAACACCTTAGAAAAAATTGGCGACGTAAAGACCTTTGAGGTAAAAGAAACGGAGGGCACCAACCTCTATCCTGCCAATCCGGAGACCGCCACAAGCCCCAGTTTCTCCCATATTTTCCAGGGCGGATATTCGGCGGGATATTACTCCTACAAATGGGCCGAAGTCCTGGATGCTGATGCCTTTCAGTATTTCAAAGAGAACGGAATATTCAATCCGGAAATCGCAGCCAAATACCGCAGGTTACTTTCAGCTGGCGGTACAAAAGATCCAATGGAACTCTACAGGGAGTTCCGCGGCAGCGAGCCAAAGGTAGAAAGTTTACTTAAAAGAGCATTCGGATAGAAAAATGAAGAGACGGCATCAGCCGTCTCTTTTCCTTTATCAAACATTGTGATGATCAGCCAGTGTGGCTGCCTGCGTTCAAAGTTTTTTTGCGGATTGCTTCGCTTCGGCTTTTTGCCAGGACAGGCAGTGAAATAAAACCCATCACAGCCATGATGACCAACTGCATGGTGTGTGAAATAAAGGCGTAAGCCAGACCTACCGCTGCTCCCTCCTCAAATGACTTGCCCTCTGAAAGAAACAGTGCGCCAATCCCTATCTTAAGCGCGAAGTGGAAGGCACCAATTCCTCCTGAAGCAGGGATCATCATCCCCAGCGTACCCACAACAATGATAAAAAAGCCGTCGGCAACACTCAATCCTGCCGTTTCAGGAAGTGAGAAACAAACCAGATACGCTGCCAGGAAGTAGCAAATCCAGATTGCTAATGAATAGATTAAGAACCGCAACGGCTGCTTCAGGCGAAAGATTGATGTTAACCCCTGCAGCAAACCGTCCACAATCTTATAGATCTTGCCGAAGATTGAAATTTTTTCCAGACTGGAACGCAGTATGAAGAACATTACCGCACCGGTAATTCCCACGGTCAGGACCACCCAAATCCAGAAGTTGGAGGATTGGGCCGAGCTGTCATTGCTCTGGGTCACATGGTTGAAAAACGCAAGTATAGCCTCGTATTTAAAGATGAAAGTAAGCAGCAGAAAACCCATCATGCAGATCAGATCAACGATACGTTCCAGAATAATGGTTCCGAAAGATTTATCCACCGGAACCTGTTCCACACCATACAATGCGGTAGACCGGGCCAGCTCGCCGCTTCTGGGGATGGTCAGGTTCATCAGGTACCCGAAGGAAATGGTCCAGAGTGAGTTTGAATCCGAGATTCGGTAACCCATGGGCTCCAGCAGCAGGTTCCAGCGTATTGCGCGGAACCAGTAGGCTAAAATTCCAAAAACAGACGCCGCGGCTACCCAAAAATAATTCGCTTTGGCAAAATAACCTTTAATCTCAGCGAAGTTTAGGCCCCGAAATGCCAGCCACATAAAAAAAACAGCCACTGCCAGCGATAGGGCAATGGTCAGTATCAGTTTCAGGGGGTTTTTTTTGTTGGATGTTTCCAAGGAATGAGGTTAGGTTAAAAGGTTGGTATTCTCGTCGGGGAACACAATTTTAGGCTGGAAATCCAGGGCCTCCTCGGGTGTCATCTGAGCATAGGCAATGAAGATGATGATGTAGCCACGCTGAACACGCCTTGCG
>CAYXUO010000127.1:0-5732 GCA_964468335.1 uncultured Chryseobacterium sp.
TTCTTTCATTGTGATTTTAATTGATGTTTTTAGATTTCAGATTTCAGACTGCAGAATCAAGAGCCAAGAGTCAAGAGTCAAGATTTGCAATTTTGGATTTTGAATTTTGGATTTTGAATTTGCTTTGTTTCCTCCCTCTGTATAGTCTTTATGGTTAAATCGGAACTGACCGCTGAACGCTGAATGCTGAGTGCAGGATTTCAGATTTCAGATTTCAAATGGGAAACGTTCATTGTATTCATTTTACAAACTCTTCATTCTCATTTCCATCTTCTCATTTCTAATCTCTAACTTCTAACTTCTAACCTCTAACCTCTAACTCTAAATCCTCCTGATCCTGTTCCTTTCATAATCCTCAAAAATCATCTCACCCAAATTGGTTAATCCCGTAAGGAACGCCTTGCCCTGGTTCTGTGCTGTAAAGGCTTCCACAAAACGACGCAGATAAGGATCCTGTGCAATCATGAACGTGGTTATAGGTATTTTAAGTCGGCGTGCCTGAGCCGCTTTGTTCAGACATTGATTTACTATGGTCTCGTCCAGGCCTACGCTGTTCATGTAGAACTCCCCGTTGGGCAGTTTTATGCAGCTTGGTTTGCCGTCGGTGATCATAAAGATCTGCTTGTTGGTGTTCCTTTTGCGCCGCAGGATGTCCATGGCAAGCTCCAGACCGGCAACGGTATTTGTATGGTAGGGCCCGACATTTAAATAGGGCAGGTCTTTGATCTTAATCGGCCAGGCTTCATTCCCAAAAACAATGATGTCTATTGAATCTTTCGGGTATTTACGTTTGATAAGTTCCACCAGGGCCATGGCCACTTTCTTGGCAGGTGTAATGCGGTCCTCACCATACAGGATCATGGAATGGCTGATGTCAATCATCAGCACGGTACTCATCTGTGCTTTGTGGTGAGTTTCCTCGACCATAAGGTCGTCTTCTGTCAGCCTTAAGTCTGCGATTCCGTTGTTGATCTGGGCATTTTTCAGGCTTTCAGTCATGTTGATGTTCGAAAGTTCATCGCCATACTGGAAATTTCGGTTTTCGCCGTCTCTCTCGTCACCGACCCCAGCTTTGTACGTCCGGTGGTTTCCGATACCTGTCTTTTTCAGTTTGCCGAAAATCTGGTCCAGGGCAAATTCCCGAAGTGCCTTTTCAAGTTTTGGAGTGACAATATTCCTCCCTTTACCTGATCCTGAACCGTCATCTTCGGGTTTGATTTCTTCTTTGATGTAGCCGCGTTTTTTAAGGTCCTCCTCAAAATCTTCAATAGTATATTCATCGGTGAAGATGTCATATTCCTTATCCAGCATCTCCAGCCACTCAAAAGCTTCCTCCAGATCACCCGACGTGTGAGTCAGGAGATCTTTGAACACATCAAAAATCCGGTCGAAGTGTGAGACTTCTTCCGGACTGTGTTTTTTGAAGGTAAATCCTTTCGTGTTAAAGTTGCTGAAGTTCATTACTGAATTGCTAATGTTCAGCCAAGATATGGAAATTTCATTCCATTACCGGTGGTAGAAAATAGATAGTAAGAATAACGGTCATATTAACCTGCAGAAATCGAAGCGGGGAAATTAATCGTCGGCTCGTGGCTCTTCCGCTTCTTTTTCATCGGTTTTCTTTTCTTTCCATCTGTTTTCGCGCCATTCAATCTGCTCTTCCCGGGTCAGGAAGGTCCAGGCTACAATGCGGCTTACTTTGTTGCCTGTGCCCATTGGAATGGTTTTTCTGTACACAATTCCGGCTTCTTCCAGTGCGCTGTACACTTTTTTAAGGTTAGATTCCTTTGATACCAGCGTGGTAAACCAATAGCAGTTTTTGCCAAATGTGCGGCTCTCATCAATCATCTTGCGGATAAAGGCAATTTCGCCACCCGGATAGATCAGTTCCTGAATGATTCCCGCGAAATTCAGTTCTGTATCAGCCTGCTGCTTACCGGTCAGGTTGCGGACTTTTCTTTGGCTGCCTTTCTCCGCCTCTTCTGCTGAGGAGTGAAATGGAGGGTTGCACAGGGTGAAATCAATTCGCTCATCATCACCCATAACTCCTGTAAAGATGTTTTCAGGTTCAGGCTGCAGGCGGATTTCAACCTTATCCTTTAACTGCTCATTGGAATCAACAATGTTTTTTGCGGAATCCACTGATTTTGAATCTGCATCGGAACCGATGAATTTCCAGCCGTATTCAGTGGTGCCAATTATCGGATAAATGCAGTTAGCTCCCACACCCACATCAAGAACAGTAATTTTCTCACCTTCCGGGATAGTCCCGAAATTACTCTGACCCAGCAAATCTGCCATGTAGTGAAGGTAATCTGCACGGCCGGGGATGGGCGGACAAAGATTATCGGCCGGGAAATCCCAGTTCTTAATCCCGTAATAATGGTTCAGCAACGCTTTGTTGAGCAGCTTAACCGCGTCAGGGTTGGCGAAATCTACAGAATCGTCACCATATTTATTGGGTTTAATATGATTTGCAAGCTCTGGCTCGGCTATCTTTAAAGCCTCTAAATCATAGCGTTCGCGGTTTTTATTGCGGATATGAAGTCTTAATTTCTCTGTGGACATTGATTGAATTTTGAATATTGCAAAGATGGGGCTTCTAAATTTAAAATCACAGTTCCTGCCGTCGGTTCATGTCCGCAGATTAACAGTGCGTGGATAAGGTTGTTAAGATCTAAAGAGCTAAGATGTCAGATTTCAGACTGGTTTTTAGAGCCAAGAGCCAAGAATCAAGAGCCAAGGCAAAAGGCAAAAGGAAAAAGTGAGGCGAGCGACATTTCCCAAACTTACAGGGGTGTCATTGCGAAGAGCGCACGGAGGGAGCGACGCGGCAAACCCAAAGTAGGTTCTGTGAGGAGGTTAAGAGGTTAGAGGGTTAGTAGGTAGATTTCAGATTTCAGACTGGTGTTGTGAGCCAAGAATCAATAGCCAAGGCAAAAGTAAAAAAGTAAAAAGTGAGGCGAGCGACATTTACCAAACTTACGAAGCGTCTTTGCGAGGAGCGGACGGGAGCGACGCGGCAATCCCAAAGTAGGTTCTGTGAGGAGGTTAAGAGGTTAGAGGGTTAGTAGGTAGATTTCAGATTTCAGACTGGTGTTTTGAGCCAAGAATCAAGAGCCAAGGCAAAAGGCAAAAGTAGAAAGTGAGGCGAGCAACATTTCCCAAACTTACAGGGGTGTCATTGCGAGGAGCGCACGGAGGGAGCGACGCGGCAATCCCGAAGTAGGTTCTGTTAGAAGGCTAAAAGGTAAAGAGGTTAGAAAGTTAAGTTGTTGAGGTGTATAGGTGTAAAGTTGTGGAGTGAATCACAGGCAGGAGTTGTAAGGAGTCGAACTTGGGACTGCTTGGTCGCCTCCTGTGTTGGCTTCCCGCAAGGACGTACTTACGTTTGGGAAAAGACTCAAAAGTTACGCTGCGAAATGGAAACAATGTTCCGTAGGAGCTTCATCTGTGCAGCAGGTAATGCGCGGGAAGACGGGGCGTGCCGTAGGTATGCTATCTGTAGGCAGTAAGAGGTGATAACAGGAAAGGGCGAAGACAAAAGGTAAGAGGAAAACCGAGTCGGCGATTTTAGATAATTAGCTCTTTTTTTGTTGCACTTCGAACACTGGATTTCTTTTGACGCTACGCGTTTATTTTTTGCTTCCAACTTTATTTTTTATATAATTCAGCGAACCTTTCTGCATTTCAGAGGTTTTTGCGAGGAGCGCACGGAGGGAGCGACGCGGCAATCCCTAAGCAGATCCTGGAATGGTGAGTGATGAGTCTGGGCAAATGTAAAAAGGAAAAAGTGGGCCTGGCGATATGCCAAAAGTAGTTTCTGGCCTCAGGCAATCCTATTTCATTAAATCACACAGGGTATGGAGGCGGCGGGGAGGGCACGGAAACTCCCGAAGTGGTTTCGGGAGCCTCAGTTACCGGATATTATTTTTAACCAAAAAGAGCACGGGGTTTTCACAAGCGACAAAAAATGGCTCAGGGAGCGGTAGCCCTGGATGGTAGAACACCTATGGATAATGGGAAAAACAGACGACCCAAGGCTCAGCCGAACTGAGCGAAGCTAAAGCTTAGTTATCAGCAGAAGGTGTTTCTATTAGGGATTTATTTTTTCGTAATATTCAGCAATTATCTTCCGCTTTTTATCTTCATCGTACATTTTTGAATTTATTATGTTCATTAAAACACTCGCTCCAATTGGACTATATCCAACTTTGATAGCTGCTCTATTAATTAACATTGCCATTAATCCCGAAGCATACATATCGGGCATTTTATTATATTTTTGATATTCTTCTGCGATTTCGAGATATTCAGGATTGTTTAATTCATTATTGATTATATCTGCATCCTTTTGTGTTTTAACTCTTTTTAATTTTAAAAGTTCATTCATATAAGTCAATGAATAATAAGATTGTCCATATTTATCATTATTTTGAATAGTGTCCAATTTGTAATTATGCATCTCATTTTTTTTAAGTTTTGATATTTGTTTTAAAAACACGATCTTTTTTGGCGTATTCTTATAAATCCAAATATTAAATCTTTCCTCGGGATAAGGATTTGTTGTTAATGGGATTGTGTCAAGTTTTTCTACTTTCAGAGCATACAATTCTTTCCCCAAATTTTCATTTTCCCATATTTTATAATGATTTCGTTTGAAATCTAATTTGGGATTATTGTTAACCGAAAATGTAGTAAAATTATAAAGCGTATCATTTGATTGCTTATAAACGTGCATTTCGTCCACTCCTACAAAATAGTAGGGTTCATCTATAAATTTTTGAGACTTGACTAATCCATAAAGTGTCAAAAAAAATAATACAGGTAAAAATTTCATTCTTATACGATATTTGGTTTTACACTTTCTGCTAACGAACCGCGGATTGGCGAAGTTTCCTCTGAAAGCTTGCTTTCGTGAGGGAATTTTGCCAATCCGCAGATGTGTTGAAGGTTTTTGCGACAGCGAAAACGCTTTGACACAGCTGCGGATGTAATCCGCGCTTCGATGTGCAAAAGTTGGAGCGGAGCGGAAACTTTTGCACATCGTTGAGTGTTTATATTGTGCCCGCTTAAAAGCACTTCCGCGTCGAGCTGCACTAATGTAATTAAAAAGCAGAAAACTTCGAGAACCACGTCACCAGGGCATAATTTAAACATAATGTTAGCAGATGTTTTTATTTTACCACTCTCTCCATAAATCGGCTATTCCTTCACCTTCAGCGTAGTCTTTCGGATTAAGTCCGGATGCAATAGTAATTTGGTCAATCAGCTCACATAAGTCTTCTCGCTCGCCTGTTTCTATAATGCCTTCATCCTTTTCATTTAAGTTGTTTAGAGCTTTAACCGCTACTTCAAAACATTTCTCTTTGTCCTTTTTTTCTCCGTTTTCCCCAAGCTTTATTAATTTTTCAATCAAATTGTCGAAAATACTTTTTGCAGTATTACAATTTTCTTCTGTATACTGCTCCATTCCGTAGTCAGTAAAGTTCTGTCGCCATTTCGTAAAGGGATATAAAGCTTTGGTTTTGGTTAATCTCTCTGGATATGATAGAGTACTGTCAATTGGGGCCTTATAATTACTAACGTCCTTTTGAAAATCTTTCGTTGTTCTTTCTTCAATTTGAGGATTGCTTTTTGTCTTTTTCAACTTTGCAAGTGCATAAGCTAAACCTCCGATTACCAAGGCTCCAATTATTAAATATGTCATTTTGTTCATTTAGGCTTTTAAA
>CAYXUO010000128.1:0-5729 GCA_964468335.1 uncultured Chryseobacterium sp.
ATGTTGTGTTCTTTCTGAAATCTTCGTGACCTTGGTGGTTAAGCAGGTGCGGCGAGGCAGAGAACTGAATTTTGAATTTTGGATCCAGGATTATTTTAATTGGTCTCTTCATAACCTTCTAACCTTCTAACCTTCCTGCCGCAGTCTGACATCTGAAATCTTGGCTCTTGGTTCTTGGCTCTTGCTTCTAATTAACCACAGAGACACAGGGAATGATCTCCGCACCTTTTTACCACACTGACGTCAGGATAAATTTAAAAAACACCTCATAGATTTCAGCAAAAATCATAAATTAGCCCGCCCAACCTCATGCCCTTTCCGATTCTAATGGGTTGGACGCCGGGATTCCCGAATAATTTATGCAACTGAATAACATCCTCTACAAAATAAGCCACTGGGAAAGCTGGGACTGGCGAATCAAATACATCCCTATAGTCCCGGTATGGGCCTGGAACTGCGTGCGTGCCGGGTCGTTCTGGTTTTTTACCCCTTCCAATCCTAAACTGGCCTTCGGCGGCTTTGAAGGGGTAAGCAAGATGTCCATTTATGAGCACCTGCCGCCGGGCACCTATCCGAAAAGCAGGCTAGTAAAAGCAGGCCAGGATTTCAGCGAAGTGCAGCGACTTATTAGCGATCACTACACTTATCCTTTTGTTGTGAAACCGGACGTGGGGCGGATGGGTTTTATGTTCCGCATCATACGCTGGCCCGAAGATCTGAAAGCCTATCATGAATTTATGCCTGTTGATTATATTATACAGGAACTTATAGAATATCCGCTGGAAGTAAGTGTGTTCTACTACCGCTTCCCCCATGAGCAAAGCGGTACCATCACGGGATTTATCCGCAAGGAATTCCTGGAGATTACCGGCGACGGTCACTCTACGGTGGAACAACTTATGGCGGCCAGTCCACGGGTCTGTTTCCGGTTGGATGAGATGCGCGCCAAGCACGCCGATAAGCTGGATCTTGTGCTGCATAACGACGAAACCTTTTGTCTGAGCTATGCGCTGAACCTGAGCCGCGGATGCTCACTGATCAGTCTGGAAAATGAGAAAGATGAAAGTCTGTTAAGGGTTTTTGATGAACTCAGTTCTTATTCGGATACCCTGTTTTACGGGCGTTATGATATAAAATGTGCGTCCATAGAAGACCTGAAGGCCGGAAAAAACTTTTCTATCATCGAGTATAACGGTTGTGGCGCCGAACCTCACCACGTTTACGGCAACGGCAACACTTTTGCGCAGGCGTGCCTGATCCTGGGGCGACACTGGAATATACTTTATAAGGTTGCACGCAGCAACTACCACCGTGGCGCGGAGTATGACAGTTTTAAAAAAGGCTGGAAAACCATGTCGGGCTGCCGTCGGTACTTTGCCAGACTGAAGAAACTGGACGCTAATTTTCCGGACTCATAAACTGCTGTTTATTAATCATTCGACACCGTCCCGAGTTTCTGTTTGAAATTTGTCTTGCAATTCAATATATTTGAATGTTGAGGACATTCACAGGATAATAAAATCAATTGATCATGACTCCCCTATCCACAGCTGCAGCTGACGTTTACAAAAAAATCAGTAGTCCGGGCATTAAACTCGGTGACCTTAGGCTGTTAGCTAAAGAAATTAAAACCAACCACGGCCTGGCGCTCGAACTTTGGTCTACCGCGGAACTATACCCACGGCTTTTAGCTATTTTGATTATGGATAAGAAAGAACTCAGCGAAACTGTGGCAGACCAACTTATTCATGATATGGAGAGCCACACCGGTGCGGACCGTACCCAACTCGCCGACTGGCTCATGGCCAACCAGCTTACCAAAGATAAAAAAGGGCTCTCTATGCTGAATTCATGGCAAAACCATCCTTCAGCGCTGCACCGCAGGCTTTTCTGGTACCATCAGGGAAGACTGAGATGGGTAGGACAGCAACCACCCGATAATACCGGGGAGCTTTTGGCTGCCATTGATGCACAAATGGCTGCCGAAAAACCGGAAGTACAGTGGGCCATGAATTTCACGGCCGGATGGATTGGTATCTTCGACGAAACACAGCGAAGTAAGTGTATCGAGATAGGCGAAAGAATCGGACTTTATAAGGACATGCCGGTGGCGCGAAACTGCGCACCTGATTATCTGCCAGCATTCATTGAATCGGAGCTGGCGAAGCGTAAAAGGAAAAATTAGGCATCGTGCGGACCCGGCGAGACTTAGGGCTGCATTATAAATTAAACTAAAAACCGAACATCTGGAGGTCAGTCCCTCTTATATACCCTAAAAGAAAGGTAGCCAAACAACCTGTTCGTAAACTTCAGCATACAATGTGGTTAAACCGTTTTGAAAAATAAGTAATGCGTACCACGACTGCGTGGGTTCTGTACATCTTCGGGGCTTTTTAATGGTTAATTTTGTTAATTGAAAAATGACGCATATTGATGAAGATGAAAACACCTGTACAAACGCTGTTGGTCCCCACCGACTTTACGGAGAAATCCTCAAACGCTGTAAATCTGGCCACGCAGGTCGCGCTGAGACACAACGCGCGCATGGTGGTCATACATACTGTTCCTGCCAACTTCATCATAGACCATACCGGACGTCAAATGATCGGCGGCGAACGGGTGAGACAGAATGTTATAAATACGACACACGAGCTCGAAATCCTGTATAAAAAGCTTAGTGAACAGCACCCAAAACTGAACCTGGAGACTAGGGTAACTACTGGTGAGGTATGTGATTCACTGAATGAGTTGGCCCTGGAGTACGGTGCCGACCTGATTATTATGGGAACCTCCGGGGTTCAGAAACTGAAGCAGGCTCTGCTGGGATCTCAATCATACGCCGTTTTAAACCGTGCAGTCTGTTCCGTACTGCTGGTGCCCGAAACCCAGCATAAGTATGAATTTAAAAAAATTCTCTTTCCGGTTCGGGCAGTAGACCATCTTGAACTCAAGATGGACTTTGCACTGGCCATCGCCAACAGAAATGAAAGCGAAATCAGCCTGGTGGGCGTGGGAAACATGGAAAATATGCCTGCGGTGCGCGACGCCTTTCTCCTGATGAAGGAAAAACTGCAGAATAACGCCGAACACTTTAAATCGAAACTGGTGCTTACCGCCGACAACGCAGAAATGATCAGCCAAACAACAGAAGCCGAACGCAGCGACCTGGTGATATTGAACTTCGAAGACGAAATGAAATGGAAATCACTTTTTTCCGAAAATTTCTTCAAGAAAATCATTAATGATACCGATACCGCACTGCTTTTTGTGAAACCACACCATACGGAACCTGATCCCATAGATATCAATTCCTACGATATCACACTTCCCATTCCCGGATAAATAAAAAACATGACAGAATTTAACACATATACAGAAAAAGAGACAGCCACTGACCATGAGATCCAGGAAATAGTCAATTTCCTGCATGACCATCTGGATCAGTATGGCGATGAGAAAAATGATATTGAAAAAGCCATTCAGTATGCCATGGGCCTGAACGGAAAACCGGGAGGACTCGTAATCACCTGCAGGGGTACAAACGGCCTTAGCGGGGCTGTGGTACTGAACAAAACTGGTATGGAAGGATATATTCCTGAAAACATTCTGGTCTACATCGCCATTGACCGCACTGCACGCGGTACGGGACTGGGTAAAAAACTGATGCAGCAGGCGATTGAGCATAGCGAGGGCGACATTGCCCTGCACTGCGAACCTGAAAACCCGGCCAAACATTTGTACCACAAATTAGGTTTTACAAGCAAATACCTCGAAATGAGGTTAAAAAAACAGTAATGTCTTATATTTCAATAAACAGCGATAAACTTTTTCATAATTTTAATTTTCTTGACGAATTGTTCAGTCAACATGATATTGACTGGGCAATTGTCGGGAAACTACTTTGCGGAAACGCTGCCTTCCTGAAGGTATTGATGGACATGACCGATAAGGAAATCTGCGATTCACGTTTAAGCAACCTGAAAACCATTAAAAAAATTTCTCCCGAAACCAATACCATCTATATAAAACCACCCGCCAAGAGGCTTGCAAAAAGCATCGTAAAATTTGCCGACGTAAGTTTCAATACCGAGCTGCAAACACTGAAAGCGCTTTCAGAAGAGGCCGTGATCCAGGAGAAGAAACACCGCGTGGTACTCATGCTGGAGATGGGTGAGCTGCGCGAAGGCATCATGCTGAAAAATCTCATGGATTTTTATTCAAAGGTGCTGGAACTGCCTAATATTGAAATTGTAGGCCTGGGAACCAATCTCTGCTGTCTGAACGGTATTTTGCCGGATGAAGACAAACTGAAGACGCTGGCCTGGTGCCGTAACATCCTGGAAGAAAAATTCGGGCAGAAAATACCCTATATTTCCGGCGGATCCTCCGTTACCCTGCCGCTGCTGTTCAGGAATGAAGTTCCTGCAGCCATTAACCATTTCCGCATTGGGGAAACTCTTTTTTTCGGAACTGATGTTTATGCAGACACACTGATTCCCGGCATGTATCCGGACGTATTCACACTGACTGCGGAAGTGATTGAACTTTCTGAAAAGCCACTGCTGCCTACCGGTACTGCCGGAACCAACCTGACCGGCGATATGCCTGAATTCAGTGAAGACCACAGGAACCGAAGCTCAGTCCGAGCGATCGTAGATGTAGGCCTTTTGGATACGGATTACAACAATATCACACCCAAACAGACAGGTATCAGCATCATAGGTGCCAGTTCAGACATGCTTATCCTGGATCTGGAAGATAACAGTGACAACATCCGGGTTGGTGACACTCTGGAGTTCAGCATGAATTATATGGCGGTGCTTCGCGCCATGAATTCAGATTATGTGGACAAAAAGGTAATACCCCTGTCGTCGGCTTCCGGCCTGAAAAACAGCTCAACTTCAATAGGTTTTTCCTATATTTAGTCAATAAAAAGACCTCCTGTGCGTATTAAACCGCATGGAACGCGGACATTGACTGATGATTATGCCTGGCCCGACTATCGCTTCACTTACAGTAAGTTCACTTAAATGTCCAATCACCCTGGGCGGTGACTTTGGCATTTTACCATTATCGCCGGACGCCGGAGCTGCAATATTGGCCAGTTCGGTAAAAACGAAATTCTATGCCCTGCTTGTTCCCATGGCAGGCGAAGCCGAAATAGTCATGGACGGAACTCCCCACGAAATACGGCGTGGCCGCGTATTCTTCATTAATTACAACCAGGTAATTCATATTTCCGCAGCAGATTCTTTTCGCGGCAAACTCATTACGTTCACCCGATCCTTCTACAACCTGATCTACACCGGTAACCGTAAGATCAAGAATGATACTGCTTTTACAGGTCTGCCTGCTTTTGCAGCATTCAGGCGTGCGGAATTAACAGAGTTTCTGGTTACGGTATCCGATATCTCGGCCGAAGGGTCCAAACAGCAGACACTGAGCCGTGAAACGGTTTGCCTGCTCCTGAAGGTACTTATGCTGAAATATATACGCGCCAGTGGCGGTGATAATTATATAGGTTTCAAGACCAACCGTACCGCAGCCTATGTAGAAGCGTTTGAAACACTTGTTAACCAGAATTTCCGGCAGTTGAAACGTACATCCGATTACGCGGAAAAGCTGAACATTACGCCAAATTACCTTAATTCGATAGTAAAGGACAGAATGGACCTAACTGCAGAACGGTATATACAGAACCGCGTGATCCTGGAAGCGGAACGTCTGCT
>CAYXUO010000129.1:0-5578 GCA_964468335.1 uncultured Chryseobacterium sp.
CGCTTTCTGGTCCTTTTGCTGTGCGCTGCGGATGAGTGTGATTAGTTGTCCGTCTTTCATATAAAAGGTAAAAATACAAATTAAATAACGATGAGGTGTCAGCTTTTGCATCAAAAACATAGCCCAATTCCTTACCGTTATATTTGTTATTTTTGATGAAATTTAACACAGATGAAATCTCCGATTTTCCTTTTCATGCTTTTTTCCCTGGGTTTAGGAGCTCAGAATTATACCAAAAATGATTCGCTGAAAGGATCCGACAATGCTTACAGAAATTTCTGGGATGTTAAAAGGTATGAAGTGACCGTAGAAGCAGATTTTGACACAAAGATGGTCAGCGGAAGCAACCTCATTCAATTTGATGTAATCAAAAAGGTTAAAGACCCAATATTTCAGATCGACATTCAGGAGCCGATGAAGGCCGGAATATTAAATTCAAATTTTAAGATTATAAAGACTGAGCGGCAGGGAGATTTTCTATGGATACACGCGGGCGGAAGTTTTGAACCTGCTACCAAATACCAGATGGAAATTTCCTACTCCGGAAACCCTACAGTAGCACAGAACGCTCCGTGGGATGGCGGCTGGGTATTCGCACAAGATGAGACAGGAACGCCTTTTATAAGTGTGGCACAGGAAGGAATCGGCACGTCGGTGTGGCTGCCTGTTAAAGACTACTGGGCTGATGAGCCTGACAACGGTGTACGGATGAAAATCATTACCCCGAAGCAACTGGTGGGTGTCGGAAACGGGCGGCTGATCAAGACGGAAACCGCAGGTGATAAGAAACACTACACATGGGAAGTGAAAAATCCTATCAATGCGTACTCCATAGTCCCTAATATCGGGAATTATGTGAATTTCAAAGATACGTACACCGGTGAAAAAGGCCCGCTGGATCTTGATTACTGGGTTCTGAAACCCAATCTGGCGAAAGCCAAAAAGCAGTTCGCGCAGGTAAAACCCATGCTGGCCGCTTTGGAGTATTGGTTCGGACCCTATCCTTTTTACGAAGACAGTTTTAAACTGGTGGAAAGTCCCTATCTGGGTATGGAACACCAAAGTAATGTAGCCTATGGGAATGGCTATGCTAACGGTTATTTGGGCAGGGACTTATCAGGAACGGGAGTCGGTTTGAAATGGGATTTCATCATCATCCACGAAAGCGGACATGAATGGTTTGCCAATAATATTACCGCCAAAGATAAAGCAGACATGTGGATTCACGAAGCCTTTACCTCCTATTCTGAAACGCTTTTTACCGAAAATTTCCTGAACCGAAAGGATGCCGACAAATACGTACTGGGAACAAGACAGAACATTCAGAATGACCTACCCGTAATTGGCGATTACGGTGTAAGGAATACAGGAAGCAGCGATATGTATTATAAGGGTGCCAATATGCTGCACACCATACGGACATTGATTAATGACGATCAAAAATTCAGAGGTATATTACGCGGTTTGAACAAAGATTTCTATCATCAGACTGTAACCACCCGTCAGGTGGAAAATTATATCTCAGAGAAATCCGCCCTCGACTTTTCCACAGTTTTCGACCAATACCTTCGTACGACTAAAATACCGGTTTTAGTTTACAGACAGAAAGGAAAGATGCTGGGATTCCGCTACGAAAATGCGGTGAAAGACCTGCAACTGCCATTAAGGATAAACGGGAATCAGCTGATCCGACCTACCGAAAATTGGCAGCAGGTTGAACTGAACTCTTCAGCTCCCGTGGTGTTCGACAGAAATTATTATGTGGAGTACCGAAAAGCAGACTGATTCCTATTTTCGGAGGATTACCCGAAAGGTGGTTCCCTTACCGAGGTCAGTTTGCGGAATCCGGATGTCCCCGCGGTGGTATTCTTTTACAACCCGCTTTGCCAGGCTGAGCCCAAGTCCCCACCCCCTTTTCTTGGTGGAGTATCCCGGTTTAAATACATTGGCAGCCTGCCTTGCGGTGAGTCCGCAACCTGTATCGCGAAAGTCAACGATAATGTTGCGCCCCCGCTCGTAGGCAAGAATCTCAAGTTTTCCCTGACCCTTCATGGCATCCACAGCATTCTTAACTAAATTTTCGATCACCCAACTCAGCAGAATCCGGTTGTGCGGAATAATAATTTGCCTGGCTGGGAGGTTCAGTATAAATTCAACTTTGCCTGATATCCTTTTTTTCAGGTAATCATAATTCTGAACTATGGTCTCAGAAAGATTCATATCATTAAGTTCCGGAACAGATCCAATCTTGGAAAAGCGTTCAGAGATGGTCATCAGCCGGTTCACATCTTTTTCAATTTCGGCGGCTTCCTGGGAATCAGGATTGTCCATCCGCATAATTTCAATCCAACCAATCATTGAAGAAAGCGGCGTTCCTATCTGATGTGCAGTTTCCTTGGCGAGGCCGGCCCACAGGAAACCTTCATCGGTTTTCTTTATCGTGCGCAGAAACCAGAAAGAGAAAAGCAGATACGCAAATATGAAAAGTCCGAGGACATAAGGCGACCACCGTAAATCATTGAGCAGCCTGGAATTATCATAATAAACAAATTGATTGTTACCATCCGGGAACTTAAGTTCAATGGGTGGGTAAGTTTTACCCATGCTTTTTGCAAGTTTGACTAATGCCGATGCACTGCTTTCAATTTCTGACGGAATGTTTTTATGAAACATTGGTCTGTCTTCCCTATCAAGAATAATAACTGGAATCGTATTATTCGTAGTCGTGATTTTCAGTGCCAGGTCCTGCGCAGAAGGATCCGGAGCGGAAACCTCCTGTTGATATTTAATGGCACTTGCTAAAAGGTCAATCCTCTTGATTTCCTCTCTACGTAAATAATCAATCAGAATAACCGACGACACCACGATTGCGGAAGTCACAACTGTAAGTAACCCAAAGACAAACCACTGGTTGAGCCGGGAAAGAAGAGGTCTTTTCAAGAATTTCTATTTTAAGACGTTTAAAACTTTGTAGAGGGCATCACTGACATTTCCGCCCTGATAATTGTTGATGATGACGGAATATACATACCTGTTTCCGGCTCCCGACGTATGATAGCCTGCGAAGGATTTTATGTTGCGTATGGTGCCGCTTTTCATCTTCATACCGTTCTGCACCGGGAAACCCTCAATATAACTGCTGAACCACGATTGTTTTTGGGACCAGAGCAAAGCCTGTACTTCCGCCCGTGCCGATACATAATTCTGAGGTGACAGTCCGCTGCCGTCGGCAAAATTAATCATTGCATCATTGATGCCTTTATTTTTCCAGAAATCCTTCATAAAATCAATACCCTCAGCAAAGCTTCCCGTGCCTCTTTTTTCTTTAGCCATGGTCTTTACAAAAGTTTCGCCGTACAGATTTACACTCTTCTTCAGGAACCAGTAAACGATCCTGTCAAGTGTGGGCGACTGCCACGTAAAGATTATATTGGACTCTGGCGCCTTCATAATTTTCAGACCTTTAATAAGTTGTCCACTGTTGGTTATAACATTGCCGGTAAGCGAGATGCCGCTTTCGCTGAGCCAGGATTTTATTTCCATGCCCAACTGCATGGGTGGATTGGGTAGTGCTCCGGAGACCGTCATCGCTTTGGCCGGTAAGGTACCGTTTATCAGGGCTACCTCTGAATGCGGTGCGGTGAAAATAAGGCTTTGGTCTGAAATTCCACCAGTTTTCACCTCGTTAACCCACTTCACATTGTACAGAGGTATATTAAAATCTTTGATTTCACCATTACGCAGATTCACATCAAACTGATTTTCGCGCCAGTTCACACTCCAGACACCCGCGCCGTAATAGTTTCCCATATCATCCCAGGGCCAGCCACCCGGAACGGTTTGAAAGTCAAAATAGGTATCATCAATAACCAAATCTCCTGAAATGGAGGAAATACCCTGCTTTTTTAGTGCATCAATAAGTTTTCGGCGGAAATCCTCCGGCTTATAACCATCGTAGCGCCAGCTGCCCAGGGTTGGATCTCCGTTGGAGCTGATAAAAAGGTTTCCATCCAGTTTGCCGGAAGTAATATGGCCGGAATAAGAGGCTGTGGTTTTATAGGTGTAGTTTTTGCCTAAGGTTTCCAGTGCAGCTGCTGCCGTAAATATTTTCTGTGTTGAGGCGGTAGATAAACCTTTAGTGCCCTGATATTCATAAATGAACTTACCGGTTTCATCTGCCACATAAAAGGACAGATTAGCTGAGTAGGCTGCCGGAGTTTCCATCAGATTTTTGGTGGCGGCATCCAATTTCTGTGCGACATTCTGCGCGAAAAAAAACTGGCCTCCCAGCACTGCAGCAGCAATCAGGTGTTTCTTTTGAATACTTATCATAGCCAAATATAGTAAAAGCGGTGTCAATATCAGTTGATCAGATATCAGCGTAAATAAAAAACCCCTTCAACAGTGGTGTTGAAAGGGCTTAAAGTTAGATTTGAAGAGTTAATTTACACTAACGACCTCGGTAATTTCGGGTGCATACTGTTTTATAGTGTTTTCGACACCCAACTTCATTGTCGAAAAGCTCATAGGACAACCGTTGCAGTTACCCTGAAGTTTAACAATCACCTTGCTGCCTTCTACATCAATCAGTTCAATATCTCCCCCATCCTTGTTCAGGAAAGGCCGAATGCTTTCCAATGCTTCCAGCACTCTGGTTACAGTTGCCTCGTGTACAATATTACTTTCCATAGTATTCTGCCGGGTTGGGATTGCTATAGGAATCCCTGCCCATTTATTTATTCTTTGGTGAACAACCTGCCATGGTTGTAATCTTTACGGCTTCGGTAGGCGGAAGGCTTTTATTTCTTTCCACCAGACTTTCGATCATACTTTTTGCGGTCTCAATGTAGATTTCTGCAATTTTAGAACCTTCCTGCAATGCGGCAGGACGGCCCACATCTCCTGCTTCACGAATGCTTTGAATAAGAGGTATCTCTCCAAGAACAGGAATACCAATATCTTCTGCCAGGTACTGAGCACCCTGTTTTCCAAATATATAGTACTTGTTTTCAGGAAGCTCATCAGGTGTAAAATAGGCCATATTCTCTATTAAACCGAGTACAGGAATATTAATACTTTCCATCTGGAACATGGCAATACCCTTACGTACATCGGCCAAAGCCACATGCTGCGGCGTACTTACGATCACAGCTCCTGTTACCGGTACTTCCTGGATGATGGAAAGGTGAATATCTCCGGTCCCTGGCGGAAGGTCGATAAGTAGGAAATCCAGTTCGCCCCAATGTGCATCACGGATCATCTGATTAAGCGCTTTTGAAGCCATTGGTCCTCGCCATACGACTGCCTGGTTGGCTCCGGAAAAATATCCGATGGACAGCATCTTTACGCCATAGTTTTCCACAGGCTGCATAAGGTTCTTACCGTCTACTTCCACTGAAAGTGGTTTCGCACCTTCTGTATCAAGCATGGTCGGTACTGAAGGACCGTAGATGTCAGCATCTAAAAGGCCTACCTTAAAGCCCATGTTTGCCAATGTAACCGCAAGGTTCGCAGCGACGGTAGATTTTCCTACGCCACCTTTTCCTGAAGTTATCGTTATTAAAGTACTCATTTTTTG
>CAYXUO010000130.1:0-5532 GCA_964468335.1 uncultured Chryseobacterium sp.
TGAAGCGCGGTTTCTTTTACACAAAAAGCATTCCGTCGGGGAATGCCTTACTCTTATAACTTAATTGACCTGAGTTTGGAGTTCATCTGCTAAAATTCCGGTCAAAACTTCTACTAATGTGCCTCCAGCCAATTGTCGCCGGCTCCTACTTCCACAAGCAATGGAACCTTAGTTTCAAGTGCCGATTCCATTTCAGCACGGATCAGCTGTGTCACTTCTTCAACCTCCTCAATCGGTGCTTCAAAAAGGAGTTCATCATGAACCTGAAGCAGCATTTTGGTCTGAAGATTTTGCTCTGTCAGTTTTTTGTCAATTTTAATCATCGCCAGCTTTATAACATCAGCAGCGCTGCCCTGTATTGGCGCGTTCACCGCGTTTCTCTCAGCATGCGCTTTTACTACGAAATTTGCGGAATTAATATCCTTCAGATGTCTTTTGCGTTTCAGCACTGTTTCCACATAACCAAGTTCCTGTGCCTTCACCACCTGTTCGCTCATGTATTTCTTAAGTCTCGGATAGGTTTCAAAATAAGCTTCAATCATCTGCTTGGCTTCAGTTCTGGAAAGGCCTGTCTGCTCGGCCAGCGCAAATGCTCCCTGACCGTAAATAATCCCGAAGTTTACCGTCTTGGCCTGGCTACGCTGGGTCTTGCTGACTTCCTCCAAAGGAATATTGAACAGTTTTGAGGCTGTGGATGCGTGAATATCTTCACCGTCCTGGAAAGCCTGGATCATATTTTCCTCGTTGGAAATCTCAGCAATAAGCCTAAGTTCAATCTGGGAATAATCCGCAGAAATAATCTTTTTCCCCTCTCCGGCTACAAAGGCCCCTCTGATTTGCTGTCCGCGTAACGTACGGATAGGAATATTCTGAAGGTTAGGGTTCACGCTAGCAAGACGCCCTGTTGCAGCTGTGGTTTGGGAGAAAGTGGTGTGCACGCGGTTATCATCTTTGTCAATCTGTAGCGGCAAAGCATCTACGTATGTGGATTTAAGTTTCTGATAGGTCCTGTATTCCAAAATATGCTGGATGATTTCATGTTTGGACGAAAGTTTCTGCAGAATATCTTCGGACGTGGCGTATTGTCCTGTTTTGGTCTTTTTGGCTTTAGGATCCAGCTGAAGTTTGTCAAATAATATTTCACCGAGCTGGCGTGGCGAATTCATGTTGAATTCTTCACCTGAAAGTTCGAAAATAGTCTTTTCCAGAGCGCGAAGATCATTTTCCAGATCTCTGCTTTCCTGTTCCAGCCATGTTTTGTCGAGTGAAACACCTTCCAGTTCCATCTTGGCCAAAACTTCCATCAACGGCATTTCAACTTTATAGAAAAGATCTTCCAGATCTTCCTTTTTAAGCTGAGGCGCGAAAAGTTCATATAATTGCCATGTAATATCCGCATCTTCGGCTACATACGCGGTTTGTTCTTCTACTGATAAGTCGCGAAGCGTTCCCTGTTTCTTACCTTTTTTGCCGATTAATGTTTCGATAGCGACAGGTTTGTACTGCAGAAATACTTCTGAAAGATAGTCCAGTCCGTGGCGTCCGTCCGGATTGAGCAGGTAGTGAGCAATCATGGTATCGAACATGGCTCCCCTCACCTGAATACCATACTGCTGGAGGATCTTGAAATCTACCTTCAGATTATGGGCTATCTTAATAACATCATCCTTCTCAAAAAACGGGCGGAATATTTCCAGCGTTTGCAAAGCTTCCTCGCGGTTTTCGGAAAGCGGTACGTAATAAGCCAGTCCTTTCCGGTAGCAGAAACTGATGCCAACTATGTCGGCCTCCATTTCATTAAGTGAATTAAGTTCAGTATCGAACCTCACCGCACGCTGCTTCATGAGATTTTTCACCAAGAGCCGCTGAGCTTCAGCAGTATCAGCAAACTGATAGAGATGATCATTGCTTTCAATTGTTGTTTTGGTTTCCGTGGCCCTGTCCAATTCTTCATAGTTGGCAAAAAGATCAAGCTGCATTGCTGTGGCAGTCCGGGATTCATCGCCGTTATTGACATTTACCTGCTCAAAAGCGGCGAGTTTTTTTACATCTGAGCTGTCGGTAGACGAGGGTGCGAAAGCCCGGTACAGGTTTTCGTAAAGCCTGCGGAATTCAAGTTCATCAAAAACCGTTTTCACCTGCTCAAAATCGGGGATCTCCAGATCGTATTGCTCCTGATGAAACTCAATGGGTGCGTCGCAGATAATTGTCGCCAGTTTTTTTGAGAGGATTCCTCTCTCTGCGCTGGCTTCCACTTTTTCCCGGAGCTTTCCTTTAATCTGATCCGTATTGGCCAGCAGATTTTCAATATTACCGTATTCCTTCAGGAACTTCTTGGCGGTTTTCTCGCCCACGCCGTCAAGTCCGGGGATATTATCTACGGAATCGCCCATCATGGCCAGGAAATCAATAACCTGTTTTGGGTCTTCTATTTCATATTTGGCTTTCACCTCCTCTACACCCAGGATTTCAAATTCAGCACCTTTGATGCCGGGTTTATAAATTTTTATTTTCTCAGTAACCAGCTGGGCAAAATCTTTGTCGGGTGTCACCATATAAGTCGTGTAACCTTCTTTTTCCGCCTTGCAGGCTATTGTTCCGATGACATCATCGGCCTCATAACCTTCCACGCCCAAATTCGGTACGTGCATCGCTTCCAGAATGCGGTGAATATAGGGGATAGCGATTTTAATGGCTTCCGGAGTCTCGCTGCGGTTGGCCTTATATTCAGCAAAATCAACAGTTCTTACGCTTGCCACACCCACATCAAAAACCACGGCTAAATGCGAAGGTCTCTCGCGGCGGATCAGTTCAATAAGCGAGTTGGTAAATCCAAATATCGCCGACGTATCTTTACCGTCACTCGTCATCCGCGGACTGCGAATAAGTGCATAATAACCACGGAAAATCATGGCGTAGGCATCAATGAGAAAAAGTCTTTTATCGTTGTTGTGTGACATGAAGCAAAGATAGGAAATTGGTTTAATTCCTTTGGACGGACAGTAACATTTACAATTCTGTCAGTCACGGAAAAAGAGCATTTTCTTCCGCTTTTTCCGGTGATGAAGAAAAGAGGTTTATTGGTACATTTTTTTCTATACTGACCAAAAATATCTATATGGCCCTGGAGCAGCTCAGCAACTACACCAAATTTTTCAGTTTCATCCTGAAATATTACGACAGCGACGTCGTAAAATCCACCGCAAATACCGCGCTGAAAGAAGAGGCCGAAACGGATTTGGAATTTAACCAGAAGCCTGAGGAATTGGTGGAGGACCTTAAAAAAATGGGACCCACGTACGTGAAACTGGGACAGCTGCTTTCCACACGACCGGATTTATTGCCAGACCATTATCTGAAAGCACTTGCTGACCTTCAGGACGATGTGGAAACTATTTCCTACGAAGAAGTGGAAAGGATTTTTGAAGAGGAAATTGGCGTCCGGATCAAGAAGGCTTTTGTTGAGTTTGATCCTGTACCGCTGGCCAGCGCATCTATAGGTCAGGTGCATAAGGCACTTTTGCACTCGGGGCGGATAGTTGCGGTAAAAATCCAGCGGCCGGGTGTTCGTAAGAGTTTTTTGGAAGACCTGGACACCCTGAAACAGGTAGCGGACCTGGCCGTTTCGCATTCCAAAGCAGCCCGAAAATATGCGCTGAATGATATAATTGAGGAACTTCGGTATATCCTTCTTAATGAACTTGATTATAACAAGGAGGCGCAGAATCTTATTATCCTTAAGGAAAATCTTAAAAAGTTTGACTACTTGATCATCCCTTCTCCCGTTGCCGAATACTCGTCATCCAAAGTCCTTACAATGGATTTTCTGGAAGGTAAAAAAATCACCTCACTGGGGAAATTAAAAAAAACTGAGGTGGACTTCAACCCGATCATTGACGATTTGGTAGAAGCCTATCTAAAACAGATTATTGTAGACGGTTTCGCGCATGCCGATCCGCATCCCGGTAACATTCACCTTACGACGGACAATAAAGTAGCTCTGATGGATTTGGGTATGGTGGCCAAATTCAGCCCCAAACTTCAGGAAAAGATCATGATGCTGCTGGTGGGCATGAGCAAAAAGGACGGCGATGCCATAACAGAAGCTTTGCTTGAGATGAGTGAGTATGACCCGGCGACAGCCCATGTAGATTCATTCAGAAAAAACATTAACAGGCTGGTAATGGACAGTACGAGTACCAATGCCGAAGACATGGAAACAGGCAGAATTCTGCTCCAGATGAACCGAATTGCTGCGGATGAAGGCATTAAACTGGCAGTAGAACTCAATATCCTCGGCAAGATCCTGCTGAATCTGGACCAGATTATTGCCGTACTGACCCCAAAATATGATCTGCAACAGGCCATTCGAAGGTTTATGGAGAAAATGGTGAACCAGAAGATGAAACAGGAGCTGCAGCCTGAGAATTTCTACGGCTTCCTGCTGGACAATAAAAAGCTGGCCGAAAACCTGCCCGGACGTCTTAACAAGATTACCGAGCGACTGGCTGCCAATGAATTTGAACTGAAAATCAATGCGCTGGACGAAGACAGACTGACCGACGGGTTCCAGAAAGTGGCGAACAGAATCACATCAGGGCTTATTATCGCTGCAATGATCATTGGTGCCGCTCTGCTGATGCGTATTCCGTCCAGCTATTCCATTATGGGCTACGGCATCCTCCCATTCATTTTCTTTATCATCGCAATCAGTCTGGGCTTATTTCTGGTTTATAATATTATGTTTCGGGATGAACATTTTCGGAAGAGGAAGGAGTAGTGGTGGGTGGTGATTGGTGGTCTGTGATTGGTGGGTGGTGGATGGAAAATGAGGAGCCGGGAGCCAAGATCTAAAATCTGAAACCTAAAACCTGAAACCTAAAATTTAAGCAGACACAGGAAAGAAGAAAATAATGCTATAAGTCTGCTTTTTTTGGGCAACTTTTTTATTTCGTGGTTTTGGCGTTAATTTGTAATCTATGCGGGATTTATCTTTACGGACGGTTACAGTGATGCGTTACATCCTTCCACTTCGGGAAGGCGGCTCACTGCCGGCCCTGGCAGAAGCCGATGACGATTTTAAATATGTACTGAAGTTCCGGGGCGGCGGACACGGTGTAAAAATGCTGATTTCCGAACTTTTGGGCGGCAAGATCGCTGAAGTTCTGGGTCTGAAGATTCCTGAGTTGGTGTTCGCTAACCTGGATGTGGACTTTGGCCGTACCGAAGCCGACGAAGAAATCCAGGATTTACTTAAGTTTTCTGAAGGTGTTAATCTCGCAGTTCACTTTCTTTCTGGCGCCATTGCTTATGACGCTTCTGTAAAAGTGGATCCGCTGCTGGCTTCAAAAATTGTCTGGCTGGATGCCTTTATCACCAATATAGACCGCACCCATAAAAACACCAATCTTTTGATGTGGAATAAAGAACTTTGGGTCATTGACAACGGTGCTTCTTTTTATTTTCACCATTCGTGGATGAATTTCGAAAAGCTCGCTTTAAGTCCTTTTGCTTATGTGAAGGATCATGTGC
>CAYXUO010000131.1:0-5466 GCA_964468335.1 uncultured Chryseobacterium sp.
AGCTGCTACCACCCTTTTTTTTCTGGATTCGTCCAATAACAAAATCGTAAAATGTCCCGATTTCCTGATGCAGCTTATTCAAAATCATTGGAAAGAAGATAAAAGCACAGTTTAATTGCCCGAATACAGTTATCGCATTAATTTTTTATAAAATAACTTAATAAATCAATTGTTTTACTATTTTTGTAAAAGAAATAAATCAAACAATATGAAAAAAATATTTTACTTCTTCGCCATTTTCGCCTCAGCTACTGCCTTTGCCCAGCAAAATTCCGGAAAACCGGTTGTTGTAGTAGACGGAATGCTGGCATCCAGCAGCCTTGTTGCACAGGATAAAAAAAATGTTCAGACCACCAATACGTATAAATCTTCGAACCTTCCACAAAATCTAAAAAGTTTTGAAAGCCTTTCGGCTAACGGAATTACTGCAGTAAAGGTGAAAGAAAACTATTATGACAAGATTTCGCTGAAAGAACTGAACCAAGGCTTCAAACTTGCAGAAAACAACCCTGTAAACTTTGACGGTAACATGATTACGAATACCGATCTTATGGTTTTGGGTAATGTACTGGAACATATGGAAGTTACTGAAGTTAACGGTAAGAAGATGCTGTCTATTTCTACTACGCCCAAAGCGACATCAGCATCAGCACTTAAATAATTTATTAATTTTTAATAAAGAAAAAGCGTCCCCACGGACGCTTTTCCTGTTTTGTGACCCAGGATCAGTATTTGTCCTTCCATTTTTTCTTCAATTCAGAATCAATTTTATTCTCGGTTGAATTATTACCGGGCTTGTAGAATTTTGTTCCCGAAATTTCAGCAGGCAAAAATTCAAGGTCCACAAAATTCCCTTCATGGGAGTGTGCATAATCGTAATCTCGGCCGTAATCCATTTCCTTCATGAGTTTTGTAGGAGCATTACGCAGATGTAAGGGAACAGGCAGGTCACCAGTTTTCTTCACAAAAGCCATGGCTTCATTTATGGCGGTATAGGTAGAATTGCTTTTGGGCGATACCGCAAGATACACCGCGGTTTCACTTAAAATAATCCTGGATTCCGGATGACCGATCACATTCACCGCCTGAAAGCAGTTATTGGCAATCACCAAGGCGTTTGGATTAGCCAGTCCTATATCTTCGGCGGCCAGGATGAGCATCCTGCGTGCGATGAACTTTACATCCTGACCACCTACCAACATCCTTGCAAGCCAGTAAACCGCACCATTAGGATCTGATCCGCGCATGGATTTTATAAAAGCCGATATAATATCATAGTGCTGCTCGCCATTCTTATCATACAGCGCCATTGTTTCCTGCAACACTTCCAGCACATCATCATTGGAAATGTCGGTCTTACCACTGTTTAAGAAATTGTTCAGCACATTTTCCACAGAGTTAATAAGTTTTCGCGCGTCACCACCGGAATACTTGATGAAAGCTTCCTTTGCCGAAATACTGAAATGTGTACCGTGTTCACCGTTATAACTGCGAAGAGCAGTCTCCGCCAACTCCTCAAGTTTCTCATAAGTCAGGGACTTCAGAACGTACACCTGCGACCTGGAGAGCAATGCAGAGACCACCTCAAAGCTGGGATTTTCAGTTGTAGCTCCAATAAGTACGATCCAGCCTTTTTCTACCGCATGCAAAAGTGAATCCTGCTGGGATTTGTTGAAGCGGTGAATCTCATCAATAAAAAGAATGGGTGATTTACCAGAGAAAAGGTTTTGCTTCCTGGCCTCATCAATAACCTCTCTGACATCTTTCACGCCACTGGAAACCGCTGACAGTTTAAAAAATTTCCGGCCCGACTGTACCGAAATGATTTCCGCAAGTGTGGTTTTGCCGGTCCCGGGAGGTCCCCAGAAAATAAGAGAACTTAGCGTATCATTCCTAAGCATCTTTCGTATAGCGCCGCTTTCACCTGTAAGATGCTCCTGCCCCAGCACTTCATCCAGATTTTGGGGACGCATTTTTTCGGCCAGCGGTGCATTTAGATTCATAAACTGTTATTAAGTCCCAAAGTTAATGATTCTACCAGGAAGGAAATCCGAACAAAGGTCTCAAAAATTTCAAACTATTGATTAATTAAAGTATTTTTGCATTGCTTTGAAAATGAATTTCAACAGAATCACCACTTTTCCTTTACTCCTGCTGATCAGATTTTATCAGTGGTTTATCTCCCCCATTTTACCAAAGAACTGCCGTTACGAGCCTACCTGTTCGCAGTATATGGCGGAGGCGCTGCAAATACACGGTGTTTTTAAAGGCTTATGGCTGGGGATTAGACGGATAGGCAGATGCCATCCGTGGGGAGGCGAAGGTCATGATCCGGTACCACCAAAAGAATAAATAAACTATAAAAAAATATGCTTACACTTTTATACACGACATGGGATCCGTCTACGGGGATTCATCTGGGGCCAATAACCCTGCACTATTACAGTCTGATGTTTGTTATTGCCTTCGGCCTTGGCTATTTTCTGATGACGAAAATGTATAAAATTGATAATGTAAACCTGAAATACGTGGAACCCGTGTTCACATGGACACTGGTGGGAACTATTTTAGGCGCGCGCATTGGGCATGTTGTATTTTATCAGCCTGAACTTTTCCAACAGGATTTTTGGTCAGTATTTCTTCCCATTCAGACTGTACCGGAATTCAAGTTCACCGGCTTTTCGGGTCTTGCGAGCCACGGAGCAACAATAATGGTCATTCTTACTACACTTTATTACTCATATAAGATCATCAAAAAAAATCCGCTATGGGTATTCGACAGGATTGCTATTGTAGTTGCGATTGGCGGAGCCTTCGTGCGTTTAGGGAACTTCTTCAATTCCGAAATCATCGGTAAGCCGGCTCCGGAAAATTCACCGTTTGCAGTATTATTTCCTCAGCAAAGCACCGAGTACGGCGCCATTGTTCCGCGCTATCCTACGCAGCTTTTTGAAGCCACCGGATATGTTCTTCTGTTCATCCTTTTGTGGATCCTTTACAGGTATACGAACAGAAAATATCAGCAGGGATGGTTATTTGGGCTTTTCTTTATCCTTCTCTGGGCCATCAGATTCTTTGTAGAATTCCTAAAAGAACCGCAGGGCGACGAATTCATTCAGTTTGCGGGATTAAATACAGGGCAAGTACTGTCTATCCCATTTATGATTGCCGGAGCGGTGATTATGTGGTACTCGCAAAAGAACAGAATTACACAGGCCGAAAACGAAAAGCCTGATTAAAATAAATGCCTCTCATATCGGGAGGCATTTTTCTTGAAGCTAATTGAGATCCGTAATCCGGATTAAACCTTCATTTTCATGGTACATCATGCAGAAAATCTTATCCGCAAACTCCGGACACTCATCTGTTTTAACAAATTTCGCCGAAACAGTTGCACCTTCTTTGTATTTATTAAGAATGTCAGCATTGCATACCAGCCAGTCCTTCGAGTCCATACGCAGATAGGTTCCGGTGCAGTCACGGGTTACAGTGGCAGTCTTTCCCAGACCTGCAGTTGCACAGGACAGCAGCAGAGCGATAAGCGAAGTTGAAAAAAGAATTTGATGTAATTTCATTTCAATATTTTGAAATCATCAATCAAAATTCACACCTCTTTTTTAAACTGAGAAAAACATTTCCGATTTCACTAAGCAAATCGGTAGCCAGCATTGCTTCCTGTGAGTTTTTTATTGCAGCCAGATCGCCAGCTTTGCCATGAAGCCAAACACCAATTAATGCAGCGTCTTCACTGCTGTACTTTTGTGCAACAAGTGATGTAAGGATTCCCAACAGCACATCACCGCTGCCCCCTTTGGCCATGCCGGCATTTCCTGTGGTGTTGTAATACACTTTCCCTTCCGGAGTTATAACCTGCGTATAATGATCCTTCAGCACGATATAGATTTTTAAATCTATGGCATTCTGGCGGGCTACCTCTAACCGCTGGAAGGAGTTTGCTGTTTTACCGAAAAGCCTTTCAAACTCTTTAGGATGTGGAGTGATCATACTGCCTGGAGGTACGGCTCTTAGCAATTCAGGACTTGCTGCCAGAATATTTAACGCATCTGCGTCCAATACAATAGCTTTGCGATGGTTCTGCAAAAGATTTGTAAGCGCGGCAGCAGTTTCCGAATTTGTCCCAAGCCCGGGTCCGATGCCCACCACCATCTCTGCACCCGCCGGTATAGAGGTGATATGATTTTGACCCGCGGATTCAAACATGGCTTCCGGACAGGAGGTCTGCATAATATTACAGCCGCATGCGGGCGAGGCAGCGACTGTTATTCCGCTTCCTGTTGTAAGTGCTGCACGCACCGCCAACACCGCTGCTCCCATTTTCCCATAACTTCCGGCAACAATCAGACTTTTTCCGAAAGTGCCTTTATGGGAAAAATCATTCCTCTGCTTATACCGCTGAAGTATCAAGGTTGTATCAATTGCAAAATCAGTAGTCGGCTCATCAAACGCCGCGGACAAGCCAATATCAAGAACATGGATCTCACCACAGAAAATGCCGGTTTCCGGATGAAGAAATGATTTTTTGAGACTTTGAAATGTAAGCGTATAATCTGCACGAAAAATTGCGGTAGCTTCAACGGCAAAGGTATCCGCAGACATCCCGGATGGAATATCAATTGAAACCTTCATATTTTCAAAAGTGTTTAAATGAAGGACTGCTTCGTTATAAATCCCACTGAGTTGATCTTTGAAACCTGAACCAAAAAGTGCATCAATATAGATCACATCTTCTCCCGGAATTATTTCTGAGAAGTCCTTCAAATCAATGCAGTCTATAGAAGTCAAGTGCTGTACCTCTTTCCAATTGGTGAGGGCATCCGGTGTTTTAAATAAGGTCCGCATTTCTGCGCAAACAGTTACCTCCGCACCTCTAAAACGCAGCAAGCGTGCAATGGCAAGACCGTCACCACCGTTATTACCCGGACCACACAGAATGCAGTACTTTTTATGAATTCCGAACCGGGATTCCAGCCATGAAGTACAGGCCTGAGCTGCGCTTTCCATCAACTGAAGTGAGGTAATACCTTCATTCTGAACAGTAAAACTGTCCCAATTTCTGATTTGGCCTGCTGAATATATCTTCATCATTTTATTGAATATTCTAAATTAATAAATGTAAGTGACTAGCGGATATTCCTAAAATAGTACTCACCTTCGTTAAAACTTTATCAACCTTATGATAATTTAGTTAAATTTGAGCATATAAAAACTATAGCTATGGGCTTAATACAGGAATTTAAAGAATTTGCATTTAAAGGAAATGTCATGGATTTGGCAGTCGGTGTAATTATCGGCGCGGCATTCGGGAAAATAGTAACCTCTCTTGTAGAGGACGTTATAACACCACTGATACTGAATCCCACACTGGAAGCAGTAAATGCAGAGAACATTGCGCAGCTTTCCTGGAACGGCGTAAAATACGGGAGTTTCCTATCTGCCGGAATTAGT
>CAYXUO010000132.1:0-5418 GCA_964468335.1 uncultured Chryseobacterium sp.
CTTCATTGGTTAAATTCAAATTTTACAGCAACAGCATAGAAGCCAACCGCGACAAACAGATCCTGGCCAATCATGGTATTGAAAGCTTCATTGCCAATGAGCAGACCATTCAGTCGGACTGGCTGCTGTCTCAGGCGCTGGGTGGCATACAGCTTCAGGTTTTTGAAAACGAACGCGAAAGGGCTGCCGAAATTTTGGAAAACTTTCTGCAGGACGAAACCACACGCCTGGAAGTGGAGCATACCATTCCTGATCCCGAATTTGACCTGGTGTGTCCGAAGTGCGGATCCAACCATCTGTACCGCGATGAAAATCCCGGTGGACTTTTTGGAATTTCTCTGCTGTTCCTGGGATTGCCACTTAAAGCAAAAAGCAATATTTATCACTGTTATTACTGTGATCATGAATTCAAAGCATAAAAACTACAGAATACTATGAAAATCATTTGTATAGGCCGGAACTATGCGGAGCATGCACGGGAACTTGGAAACGAGGTACCGGAACAACCGGTCATCTTTATAAAACCGGATTCGGCTGTCCTGAAAAAGGGACTGGATTTCTATATTCCGGAGTTTTCTGATGACGTCCATTATGAACTTGAGGTAGTGCTGAAAATCTCAAAGGTTGGCAAATATATCCAGGCAGAAAAGGCTGGTGATTACTTTAACGAAATAGGTCTGGGAATAGACTTCACCGCACGCGACCTGCAGAGTGAGCTGAAAGCGAAGGGCCTTCCATGGGAACTGGCAAAGGGTTTTGACGGTGCTGCGGCCCTGTCCAACTTTTATCCCAAAGATGATTTCGATTTAAAAAACCTGAATTTTTCACTAAACAAAAACAAAACCGAGGTACAGTCCGGAAATACGTCTATGATGCTGTTTTCACCTGAGGAAATTATAGCCTTCGTTTCCAAGTATTTTACACTGAAGAAAGGCGACCTTATTTTCACAGGTACTCCAAAAGGTGTGGGAAAGGTTTCAGAAAATGACATTCTGGAGGCTTTTCTGGACGGCAACCGCGTTATGGATCTGAGAATCCAGTAAGCATGTGTCTTTTTCACGGAAATTTCTTAACTTTAAGCTATAAAATTCAGCATTATGGTTAATATCGTTTTACCTATCGATTTTACAGAAACAGCAGATGTACTTATTGCAGGTGCCGTTAAGTTTGCAAAGGAGAACCACGGAAAAATCTTTTTGATTCATGTAGCTCCCTCTGATATTGGCTTCGCCATTGGTGACATGGGCTTCCAGTATTTCCCTGAGGTGGAGCAGAACGAGATTAATGAAGAACTTAAACAGCTGGACCGTATGCAGCAGCTTATTACGTCTCAGGGTGTAGAGTGTGAGCATTTGCTTCGTCAGGGAATTGCCAGGGATATAATCCTGGAATATGCAGCCGAAAAAAGTGCCTCCTATATCGTTATGGGTTCGCACGGACGAAGCGGCATTTACGATGTTTTTGTGGGCAGCCTTACCAAAGACCTCACAAAAACCTCACCTATCCCGGTCTTAGTTATTCCGTGTCATTAATAAGACAACAAAATCCTTTCAAAAAAAACAAAAACCCGTTTTACGAAAAAACGGGTTTTTAACTATAATCAATTTATTTAACCTTTCTTGTAAACTTCAGGATCGTAATAAGGACGTTTTACTGCCGAAGGTGATTTGTAATCCCTGTCTTTGTTATTCCCCAAAGGAACCACAAGCTCCCAGCACCAGTAAATGAAAATGATTGATGCAACGATGAAAAGTATCCAGTTCAAAATATAACCGAAGGCTTCAAAAAAACCAAAGGCCCAGGTGAAAACATCGCTTAAGAAGAGGAATATAGACGTCATTATTTTCTTTTTTAGATTAACTTTGCACAAATTTAAGAAAAATGTTCAGATTACTTTCAAAAGAAAGCAATATTTTTTCAATCCCGGTCTATATTGGTTTCCTGCTTTTGTCTGTAATTGCATTTAATGTTTTTAGCCTCAACAGTTTAACTCTCACGCCCACTATAATTACACTGGCTGGTATTGCCCTGGGATACTTCGGATTCAATACCATTGGGCTAACCTACCAGACCCACCTGCCGCTCTTTCTGTACACCTTTTTTGTCTTTGCTTTTTATCCCGGAAGCGTGGACATAGGCATTGCCGTTGCGCTGTTTACCAACTCCTTCCTGATCCTTATCATGACCAGCACAAATGATGATTTCCGGCGAAAATCTTACCTTATTGTAGGAGCTATTCTGGCGGTAAATTTCATATTCCTACCAGCTACGTGGCCCATGGCTATCTTTGTGCTGTTACATATCATGGGAACCTCAAACCGCATCGGTCTTCATATATTCCGACTGATTTTTGGAATGATCCTGATTGCGTTAAGCTACTTCTCGGTTATGAATTTCCTGGGTTATCATTCCTGGAATGAGGCCTATTTCCCTTTTACTACATTTAAATTACAGCAGGATTACGACCAGCTGCTGTATCTGCTGCCAGCGATACTTATGATGGCGTATGCCATTATTGACCATTTTTTACATTACAACAAAAAAAGCCCAATAAGCAAGTTCAAGTATTCCTTTATGCTCCTTTTCTTTGCCGCACAGCTTATAACTGTTGTACTTTATATGGGAAGCCACTACGAATATCTATTGCTGCTGGCACTTCCGGCAAGCATCATATTAAGCCGCTTTCTGCGTTTCACCAAAAGAGAATGGCAGAAGGAGCTGGGACTTTGGGTAATCATCGGATGTGTGATTGCCTTTAAAACAGCCGGCTATCAATAAACTTTAATAAGAACATGATACAGATTGACGATAAATTGATTTCTGAGGATATTTTTTCCGAGGAATTTGTTTGTAACCTAACCAAATGCAAAGGCGCCTGCTGTGTAGAAGGCGATGTAGGTGCGCCACTGGATAAGGAGGAGACTAAAATTCTGGAAGATATTTTTGATAAGGTTAAACCTTATCTGCGGCCCGAAGGCGTACAAGCACTGGAGGAACAGGGAACCTGGACCATAGACCCACATGACGGCGATTACGTGACCCCCATGGTAAACGGTGCCGAATGTGCCTATGTAATCTTCGACGACAGAGGAATTACCAAGTGCGGAATCGAGAAGGCGTATGAGGACGGCGCGGTGGTTTGGCAAAAACCTATTTCCTGCCACCTCTACCCGATCCGTGTAACCGAATACTCCACTTTTACAGCGCTGAACTATCACGAATGGCCAATTTGCAGTGACGCATGTGTTTTGGGCAAAGAATTGCAGGTACCCGTTTACAAGTTCCTGAAGACTCCGCTTATCCGCAAGTATGGTGAAGATTTCTACCTTACACTGTCTGAAGCTGCGGAAGAATGGAAAAAGGAATTCAGCTGAAAAAAAATTTAAAACGCATTGATGTCTGAACATTTTGAACTTCTTGACGTATATAAAGCCCTTTTCTCGGTAGCCGCAGGTCTGATCCTGGGCTTTGAGCGTGAAATGAAGGATAAATCTGCCGGTTTGAAAACCATCACGGTCATCTGTCTGGGCTCTACCCTATTTTCAATTTTGTCCTACAAACTTGCGGGCATTGGCGACCCTACCCGAATAGCCTCATACATCGTGAGCGGCATTGGCTTTCTGGGCGCGGGAGTGATATTCAAGGAAGGTTTCAATGTGTACGGCCTAACCACTGCAGGCGTAATCTGGATTGCAGCTGCGGTGGGGATGTCCATCGGTTTCGGCGAGATTTATATGGCTTTCACATTTTTGGCCGCGGCCATGATCGTGATCAACCTGGCCAAATTCTTTACAAGCCGCATGATGCCGCAGCACCACAGCAAAATCCTGAAACTGAAGATGTCATCTGAAAATTTTTCCGGTAAACCCGGCATTGTAAAAGAAATTTCTCAAATTGCGAGAGAAGCCAACGAAATAGGTCTGGAAAAAGAGGGCGACAGCCTTACCCTTACACTGGAAATCTTTATCTCCAACAAGGAACTGGGAAGGCTGGAGGAGTATCTTGTTCAGAACAGGGAATTACAGCACTTCAGTTTTTAAAATAAGGGTTAACAGCTTTTCTCTATAAAATAAAATCCGTCCGGCAGTAAACTGCCGGACGGATCTTTTATCTTAAGCTCAGAAGGATATTATCCCTGCTTCACCAATTCCATAAACTCGTCATGAGAGATCACAGTTTCGGTTTTTGTTGCTTTTTCAAGGATCACATCCTTAAGTTTTGCCATGGCAACTTCTGAGGAGATCTGACGTACCTGCTCCTGGTCTTTCAGCATTTCAACAGCGTACTTCTGTACCTCTTCATCCGGAAGATGGTGAATTCCGTAGATGGCCAGCTGATTTCTTACCAACTGTTCAGCCTGAGCCAAAACGTCTTCGTAATCCAGTTTAATCTCGTTGTCATTCATCAGTTTACCTTCAATGATCTGGTGCTTGATGGCAGCTCTTTCATTTTCCAGTACTCCTTTTGCCTGTTCTTCAGTTTTGATGTTCTCATTGCTGAATACCAACCACTTGGCAAGGAAAGTCTCAGGTAGCTGAACCTCTTCTTTCTCTGTGATCTGCTCCAGGATGTTGTTTACGAAATGAATATCCGCGTTCTGCTGGAAATACTCGTCCAGTTCAGACTTTACTTTGTCCTTAAGTTCTTCTTCAGACTTGATGTTTCCCTCGCCGTAAACTTTGTCAAAAAGCTCCTGGTTCAGTTCGTGATTGTTCAGTCCGTAAAAATCTTTCACTTTCACCTCTACCTCGTCGTGATGTAAATGTTCGATTTCCGCTTTGCTGAAGCCCAACTGCTTGGCCAGTTCTTCCTTTTTAGTAAGGTCAGCTTTAGAAACCTTTACAGAACCGTCCATTTTCAGGGACTTCACCAGTTCAAATGCCTCCCTGCTTTCAGCATTGATGGTAACATTCTTTGGTGGGTGATTGTGTGCACCTTCAGCATCTTCTTCAACAACCTGAGAAACCTCAAGTGCGATAAAGCTGTCTTCCGTGATGTCATCCTGCGGAACCTGCTCGGCGAAACGCTTCTGCATGTTTTCGATGGACTTTGTGATTTCTTTGTCTGAAGCCTCTACTTTGTAGTGCGCTGCTTCATATTTGGAAAGGTCAATGGTCATTTCCGGCTCGTAACCCACTTCAAAGGCAACTGAAAGCTGCTCGGCAGTGTGGTCAAAATCGTTTACCGGAAGCGGAACCGGCTGGCCCACCATCTTTAAATTATTTTCGTTGATGTAATTGTTCAGACTGTCGTTAACCAACTTATTGATCTCTTCAAAGGCGATAGGAGCTTCATATTGTCTCTTCACGAGGCTCATAGGCACTTTACCTTTTCTGAAACCGGGTACCTGCGCATTTTTCGCGTAATTGTGAAGTTGTTTTTCTACCTTGTCTTTATAATATGATCTGTCTAACGTTA
>CAYXUO010000133.1:0-811 GCA_964468335.1 uncultured Chryseobacterium sp.
TTCCTGATTCTTCACCTCAAGCTTGGCTTTCTCCATAGAAATCTCGCGCAGACTTTCCTTCTCGCGATAGCTCAGGTACTCATCCACAGAACCCAGAAACTCCTTCATGCGGCCGTCGCGGAATTCAAAAATCTTATCGGCCAGACCCTGCAGGAATTCACGGTCGTGGGAAATAACGATCAGCGTTCCTTCAAACTTCTGCAAAGCGATTTTAATAATCTCTTTGGACTGGATATCCAGGTGATTGGTAGGCTCATCCATAATGAGCGTGTTGAAGGGCTTCAGCAACAGTTTACAAAGCGCCAGACGGTTACGTTCGCCTCCGGAAAGGACCTGCGTTTTTTTATCAACATCTTCACCGGTAAAAAGGAAACTTCCCAAAAGATCGCGCACGCGCGGCCTGGTTTCTTCGGTAGCCGCATCTTCCGCCTCCTGAAGGACCGTTTTATTGGGGGTAAGAACCTCTTCCTGATTTTGGGCAAAGTAGCCAATATTAACATTGTGACCCAATTTCCAGGAGCCGGTATAATCCTTTATATCGCCGGAAAGTATCTTGGCAAGCGTAGTTTTACCCTGTCCGTTCTGTCCCAGGAGCGCAATCCTGTCGCCGCGTTCTATAAAGAAATCAACCTCATCAAAAATCTGCTTTTCGCCATAGGCTTTTCCCAGCTTTTCGGCTTCAAAAACCACTTTGCCGGGCACCACCGACTGTACAAAACGGATATTGAATTTGGAAACATCTTCATTGTCCAGCTCAATACGCTCCAGCTTGTCCAGTCTCTTGATCAGAGACTGCGCGAAGGAAGCTTTG
>CAYXUO010000133.1:821-5406 GCA_964468335.1 uncultured Chryseobacterium sp.
CTTTGGTAGCGGAAGCCCGGAATTTATTGATGTTGTCCTCCATCTGCTTAATCTCAGAATCCTGATTCTTCTTGGCCTGCTCCAGTTTTTCGCGTCTTTCCTTCCTCAGTTCCAGGTATTTGGAATAATTGGCCTTATAATCATCTACCTTTCTGTTGTTTACATCAAACGTACGGTTACACACCGAAGTCATAAACTGCTTATCGTGACTTACGAGGACAATGGCGCCGCTGTAATCCGTGAGGAAATTTTCCAGCCAGATAATGGATTCCATATCCAGGTGGTTGGTAGGCTCATCCAGTAACAGCAGGTCATTGTTTTGCAACAGTAGTTTGGCAAGTTCAATTCTCATGCGCCATCCGCCGGAAAAATGATCGGTCAGGCGGTGAAAGTCATCGGCGCGGAAACCCAGACCCAGCAGGACCTTTTCCATATCGCCTTCCAGGTTATAGGCATCATGATGATGCAGGATGTCGTTAAGGTCGGTCATGCGGCTTATGAGGTCATGGTACCCCTCACTTTCATAATCGGTGCGTGTGGCGAGCTGATGGTTCACCTCTTCCAGTTCATTTTTCCAGCTGTTGATCTGCTCAAAAGCCTGCTTGGTCTCTTCCCAAACGGTGCGGCCCTTTACAAATTCAAGGTCCTGCTTCAGGAAGCCCATGGTAATGTTTCCATCCGGCACTACACTCCCCTCAAAGAAGTTTATTTCTCCTGAAAGTATTTTCAATAAAGTAGATTTACCCGCGCCGTTCTTCCCTACCAGGCCAATTTTATCGGCTTTTTTTATGGTAAAGTTTACGTCGCGGAAGAGATAAATTCCTGAATGATGAAGGCCGAGGCCCTGAACTGACAGCATAACTGATGATGGATTTAAGGTGAAGTTTGCAGGCTGCAAAAGTAGTGATTTTGAAGCACTTTTCGGGCAAAATAAAAGCCACCCGAATTTGGGTGGCTTTCATACCTGTTTATTTTTTAATGTTTATTTGAGTGAGCAATAATGGCCAACTGGGTTTGCCTTCATTACCTGTGTACAAATTTAGAAGGTTTGTACAAAGGTCACTTTATAGATTTCACTGTAAAAATTATAAGAATTTCACATCAAAAAAATGCCCGCAGTCCGGCGACCGCTTTGGCAGTTTGATGCCAGCTGTTCCAAAATACGGATTTGAGCAGATGCGACAGGAACCGTACGAAAGCGGAGCAGTGGCATTCATAAGTACTAATTAATTGTAAAATTTTAGCGATATCACCTACGCCGGGCCCGGACCCGACCCATCTTTTAATGCCAACTGGTCCTTTTTCTCGGTAATGCTGCCGGGATTCTCCAGCAGGAAATTTTTGGAGCTTAACAGTTCGGTCATCAGCGTGCGCATTTGTTCCGCAGCCACTTGCGGCAGGTGCGATTTTTTTGCGGCTTCTATCACCTGATGCTTGCTGTTCTGCTGAATTTTAGCTAAATCTTCCTTGCTGAAGAGGTTGAAGAACTGCTCTTCCATATTATAATACTTATAATCGGTTTCGGTAGAAAGGATTTCCGGTGCCGGAAAATCGACCAGCCTGACCTTGCGCGTACCCTCATCAACCTCCCACTTCAGCTTTTCAAAATCATACCCAACTAAGATCTTTGCCTGAACAATCACCAGTGCCTTCTTTTTGGAAGGAATAAAGTTGAGCAGCTTGGTGGTTTCCTCATAATTATAGATTTCCTGAAACTGACCCTCCGCAGATACAATCTTAAAGACCTTGCGCATGCTTTCGGCAATGGTGTGCGAACTTTCTGTAATTACGGGTGGCTGTGAAGTCAGTTTTTTTGAAGCTAAAAAAGCGATGGCTCCGCCCAGAATCAGTCCCAGTAACAACATCAGCAGCGTCATAATGGAGTTTATGGATTCACTTTGGGTAAGTTGGTAAAGAAATATTACGAGAAAAACTGCAGCCAGAATGCCAAGGGACCAAAGGATGATCTTAAACTTTTTAGACGTCATTTTTAGTTGTTTAGAAGTAAAGGTAGGATTTTACTCCTGCTTTACATCAAAACCAATGCTACATTTCCGGGATCTGCTGACTATTTCTTTTGCAGGAAGCCCGGTGGCAGGATAAGTTCTTCCAGCTTACCCTTCGCCTCCAGTTTTTTATAATACAGGTTTCTGGCCATCATCTTAAGCATAAGGTCTTTATCTACAAGGTTCCAAAATTTTTCCTGATGCACCTGCCGCGGTTTCCGCACCTCATTAAATGTTGTTTCCCATTTGTCGGGATTGTGATAAAATTCAATGATGCCGCAATGGTCCGGCACCTTGTCGGGGTCAATGAGTCCCATGGGCAGCAGGAAACTGAACTGATTACAGATATAATCGCCACAGGAAATTTTGTCATGTTTCAGGAACTTCTCCTTTGTTTTGGCGTTCTGATAATTCTTCTTGAAATCGTTTTTAAAATCGTTCTTTGAATATTTAATCTCAAATTCGTGGCTAAAACCTTCGGAATTTACCACTAGGATATCTGCCTCCCAATCGGAGTGGAAATGATTGGTCAGTACCAGGTCCTTCTCGAAGTCATAAAACTGAGAGATAAAGTTATAGGTAAGCTCTTCTATTTTAAGCATGCTCAAATTTAAAATTATGTAATCAATAAGCTGCAGCCACGGATGTCCGAATGGTCTATGCGGCCCAACACCTGAAATTTGTCATTGCGAAGGAACAGAGTTGATGAAGCTTTCTCAGAATCCGTCAGGATTTTGCCCAAATCCTGCGTTGCGATAAAGCTGCAGGAATGCCGGTTGGCCAGGTCGATGATGTTGAGGGCACCGGTCCTGCCCGCTTCCACATAAGAAAAAGGATCTTCAGTATTCCGCACTAAAATCCGCATCCAGGAAGGTGTTCCGTAAATATTTTCACCCATTGAATACGCCTGGGACAGCAGTTCGGTCATTGAATATTCGGAAAATATCTTGTCGGTCCTGAATCCTTTTTGAAGAATTCTGAGCAACTCGTCTTTGGTCATTTCTTCCTTTCGGCCTTTCATCCCGCCGGTTTCTATTACTGTAAGTGTATTTGAGTTGTTGAGTATTTGAGTGTTGGAGTGGTTTTGAGGTGGAGTTTTACAGAAATCCAGGAAATCCAACAATGCGAAGGAGACCCCGAAAAGGATTACTTTTTTGTTTTGAAGAGAAAGCTTTTCCAGCTGATCAAATAATTGGGCGTGATTGTAAAGAAAGTAGCCGTTTTCGGGTTTGCCGGATTTTTTCATCAGGAAATCCACCATATAAATCAGTGATGAGAGCGGATTTTCTGAGTAATTGGGAAGAAGGCCCAGGAAAACATAATCTTCCGGCGCGCCTATAAATGTGCTGAAACTGCGGTAAATACTCTCTTCGTAAAGGTTGAAATCAGCGATATAGTGTTTGGAGCGGTTCAGCTGGGTGGTACCTGAACTCTGAAAATACTTTTCTGCAGGCAAGTTCCTGTCCGTGACCACATGGTTTTTAAACATTTCAATGGGCAGGAAGGGGATTTTTTCTACAGCGTCAACCTCATGAGGGCTAATGTTTAAGTAACCGACAAACTTCCTGTAGATCTCAATGTATTGATATTGATAGCGGAATGTTTCCAGGCAGGCCTGCCGGAATTCGGATTCTGTTTTTATGTTGAAAATGTTATTAACCACGGAGATACGGAGATTTAAGGGAAATCACGGAGAATATAATCCAACTTTATATTATAATATTTTAACCACGGAGATACGGAGGTTATCACGGAGGACACGGAGACTTTAATGTAGCTTCATATTATAGGTAAGGAGGTTAACCGAGGAAGAATAAACTAGAGTGCCACATCACCGTTCAAAATTCTGCGGTAACCTATTTTAAATAAATTAACATTGAAATTAATCAGAAGGCCCAATTTACATTCACTTAGTTTTAGATAAGTTAGAACCTGCGCAAGATGAACATCGTTCAATGTTTCTACAGATTTGATTTCAACAACGACCTTGCTTTCAATTAAAAAATCCAGGCGATACCCGATATCTAACTTTACCTCCTCATAAATTAGTGGCATTGCTTTTTGCTTTTCTATATAGAGCCCTGTCTTCAATAATTCATAAAAAAGACATTCTTCATAGGCAGATTCCAGTAGTCCTGGTCCAAGATTCCTGTGAACCTTTAAACCGGCATCGAAAACCATTTGCGAAATTTCATTTTCGTGCATTGCAAAATTATTTATTTGGTTCCGCAGTGCTCTCCGTGATAACCTCCGTATCTCTGTGGTTAAACACTTTCAACTCAAATTCATTTCCAAAAACCCCATACGTAAAGTAGGAAATCCAGTCGCCCAGGTTCACGTATTTTGCATTGTTTTCATTCACCTTTAAATCCAAAACCATTGGCAGATGCCGGTGCCCATACACGAAATAATCAATCTTTTCCATCCTGAGCTTCTCTTTTGAATAGATGATCAGAAACTCCTTATCCTCACCCAGGAATTCCTTGTCCTCCTCGCCCGAGATCATTTTGTTTTTTGTGGAGAAATAGATCGCTACCTTCATCGCGATGTCCGGATGCAGCCATCTGAACGCCCACTGC
>CAYXUO010000134.1:0-2276 GCA_964468335.1 uncultured Chryseobacterium sp.
GTGGATAACTTTAAAGTTGTATAAAATTTTCGTTGTTTTCAGCCAAATGGACCATACTCTTTATTCTATCTAATAATAAAGTGTGCCTAATACCGAAAAAATGATCCTGCACCGGGATTTCAATACAAAAATGTGGCTTGTGAAGCAGTTTTTCTGTTATTTCATTACATTTGTTAACATCAAATAAACTTATGAACCAACTTTTCAGAAGAAAACACTACACGGAGGCAGACCATTCCACCGGTTTAAACCGCGTGCTCGGTGTTTGGGATATCGTATTTTTCGGGCTTGCAGCCATCATAGGTGCAGGAAGTTTCAGCAGTTTGGGCGAAGCCATTTTCCGTGGCGGACCCGGCGTTATTTCGCTTTATATAATTTGTGGAATTGCCTGCGGTTTTACGGCTCTTTCCTATGCTGAATTTGCCAGCCGCATTCCCGTTGCAGGCTCAGCCTATACCTATGCCTATGCCAGTTTTGGAGAACTGATGGCCTGGATCATTGGCTGGGCACTGATCATGGAATATTCTTTCGGGAATATTTATGTTGCTTTCTCGTGGAGTGATTATTTTACGGGTTTTTTGGAGCGGCTTGGAGTATTTGTGCCGGATTACCTGTCTACCAGTTATCCGGAAGCCAGGAAAGCTTTTGAAAACGGTTCCGAGAATAAGAATCTGATTAATGCCTGGGTCAGCGCTCCTATCGTGGCCGGCTGGAAATTCATTGTGGATATTCCGGCAATCCTTATTAATATAGGTATTACAGCTCTGGTTTACATCGGCGTTAAAGAAAGCAAGAATTTCAACAATATGCTCGTTGTTCTGAAAATAGCCGTAATAATTCTGATTATCTGCGTAGGCGTTTTTTATATCGATTCCGATAACTGGACCCCTGTTGGAAATGACGGTACCACGAGCTTTATGCCTAACGGCTTTTCAGGTGTTATGGCTGCTGTTTCCGGAGTTTTCTTCGCTTATATTGGCTTTGATGCGCTGAGTGTCCTTTCTGAAGAAACCAAGAACCCTCAGAAGAATTTGCCCCGCGGAATGATTATCTCGCTGGTGGTGAGTACACTGATTTATATTGCACTGACATTAATCCTGACCGGATTTGTGGATTACCGTAAATTTGAAGGTGTTGGCGATCCGCTGTCCTTCATCTTCGCGCCGGAAAACGGAAACATCCCGTGGATGGAGTTTGTAGTTTCTGTTACGGCGATCATTGCCATTACCTCTGTACTTCTGGTATTCCAAATGGGTCAGCCAAGAATCTGGTATGCAATGAGCCGCGACGGTTTGCTGCCAAAAAAGTTTTCCAACATTCACGAAAAGTACAGAACGCCAGGCTTCGCCACAATTGTTACGGGAGTTGCGGTGGGTCTGCCTATCCTGTTTACCGACAAGTCATTTATCCTTGATTTCACCAGTATAGGGACGATCTTTGCTTTTGTTCTGGTTAATGGTGGAATCCTGCTCATGCCGCAGAAAGAAAAGCTGAAAGGGCGTTTCCACATGCCTTACATTAACTCCAAATACATCTTTCCTGTACTGTTCCTGGGAAGCCTAGGTGGATTCTACTACTGGCAGCCCGACTTTTTTGCAACTCTCCTGAAATGGGGCGATCCTGTAGAGGGTGAGTTCCGTATTTCAGTAACAATTTACCTGATCATCAATTTTGTTCTGGTATATCTGTCCTTTACCCGAAACCTTAGTCTGATCCCTCTTCTGGGGCTTACTTCCTGTTTATACCTGCTTACGGGAATGACGCATAACAATTGGTTCTGGTTTGGTCTTTGGTTTGCAGTGGGAATCATTATTTACTTCATGTACGGCATGAAGAACAGCAAACTGCAACGTGACCTCAATGGTGATCTGAACTGATAAATACACCGCGGAATCACGGCAGACCTAAATACACAATTACTAATGGAGAAGCAGAAAATGACTTACGGCGAATTTTACGGATATTATCTCAGCCAGCATCAGAAACCGATGACCCGGGTATTTCATTTTTTGGGTATATTTTTCACCTTTTGGATACTCATATACATTATATACTCCGGACAGGAAAGGTTCCTATGGTATCTGCCACTAACCCTGCTGGGCCTGCCGGCATTCGGGCATGTGTTTGAAAAGAACAAACCCACAGGTCTTACAGCACCCGTACGGACGCTGATCAGTGATTTTCAGTTCTTCTTTGAACTTATTAGCGGCAAGCAGAAATTCCGCCCGAAAAATAATAATATCATCAGATAATTTTTTGCTCCATTCATCCAAAGA
>CAYXUO010000134.1:2286-5402 GCA_964468335.1 uncultured Chryseobacterium sp.
AGCGAGCCCAACCACACAGCCAGCAATCCCAACAGGATGCTGGCTGCTGTATACAGGGTAAGTACGGTATAATTTTGATTTTGCCAAAGTGCAAGACCTTCCACTGAAAAGGCTGAAAATGTAGTAAAGCCACCGCAAAAACCCGCGATAAGCAATAACCTAAGTTCATTATACTCTTTAGGGATTGCGGAGGATAATATCCCCATAAGCAGGCATCCAAGTATATTTACTGTAAACGTGCCCAAAGGAAAGCCACCCATGTTCCAAAGAGATTGAGTGCTTCTGGAAATCAAAAAGCGGAGTACGCTGCCCGCTCCTCCGCCTAAAAATATGATCAGGAGATATTTCATATGATCCTGCCAGCTTGTTTACAATGTTTAGTGAAGTTCTGCAAGATACTTCTCGGCATCCATTGCAGCCATACAGCCACTTCCGGCCGCTGTGATTGCCTGTCTGTAAATATGGTCCTGAACATCGCCTGCAGCAAATACACCAGGTAAATTTGTATGTGTAGAACCAGGAACAGTTTTGATATATCCGTTTTCATCCAAAGTAATCTGTCCGGAGAAAATGTCAGTGTTTGGCTTGTGTCCGATTGCAATAAAAATACCGTGAACATCAATTTTAGACGTTTCCTGAGTGACATTATTAATCACCACTGCTCTTTCCACAAGTGAATTTTCACCTTCAATACCGATCAGTTCATGGTTGAATTTGACCTCAATATTGGATGTATTCTCTACGCGGTGAATCATGGCTTTGGAAGCGCGGAAAGCATCCTTGCGCACCAACATCGTAACCTTATTGGTTAGTTTGGCAAGATAAGTAGCTTCTTCAGCAGCTGTATCGCCAGCACCAACTACGATAACATCCTTACCCTTGTAAAAGAAACCGTCGCAGGTAGCACATGCAGAAACCCCGCCGCCGGCATATTTTTTTTCATCGTCCAGGCCAAGGTATTTCGCAGTTGCACCCGTGGAAATAATAACCGTCTTTGCCAGAATTTCCCTTGTGCCGGCCCAGAGTTTATGGATGCCACCTGCTTCACCTGAGAATTCAACTTTTGTTATCAGCTCATAATGAACTTTGGTGTCAAACCTTTCAGCCTGTTTCTGTAAATCCATCATCATTTGAGGGCCGGTTACACCGTCTGCATAACCCGGGAAATTATCAACCTCTGTTGTAGTTGTCAGTTGGCCACCCGGCTCCAGACCTGTAAACAGTTCAGGCTTTAAATCAGCACGTGCTGCATAGATAGCAGCTGTAAACCCTGATGGTCCTGATCCGATGATTGCACAGTCTAAAATATTCTGTTCCATTATTGCTCTTTACGTTTATTAATTATTAGAATTCAAAATTCGTCAACTCAAAATGAAAACCCTGTCAGAACTGATTTATTCTTTCGATAAAGGAGTTCACAAATTTATGTTGGCTATCAAACAATCTCGCTGGTGAGACCGCGTTCAGTAAGCTGTTCGTGCATCGGTTTCAAAAGGTCCATAGAACCAGTTTTCACGGTACATTTCCCTTTGTAATGTACGAGTATGGTGCACTGCTGTGCCTGCTCCGCGGTATGCTTACAGACGGTGATCAAAGATTCAATTACGAAATCAAAAGTATTAACATCGTCATTCCACAGAATGAGTTTGTTTATCTCGTCTTCCTTTTCCAGCAGCAGCACCTCTTCTTCATACTGTCGCTGCGGATTTTCGTAATATTTAAAAGGGTGTAAGGTGTTAAACATGACTCTTGTATTTACAGTTCGCCAAATTCATCGGCAAGTTCATCCAGTATACTTTTTTCGTCGTATACAAGCTCCACCATTTCCACGCTCTTATTGTTCATCTTCAAAATTTTGAAGTGATAACCGTTCATCTCAAATTCCTGATTCTCCTCCGGTATATCCTCCAACTCATGAAGAATGTATCCTGCCAAGGTGTTAAACTCTCCTTCTTCGGAAAGCGGAAATTTCTTGGGTACAAATTCATTGATTTCATCCAAAGGCTGTGTAGCCTGAACCCAATAGGTATTCTCGCCTACCTGGTCCACCACTTTTTCTTCATCATCCTCTTCATCCTGAATCTCACCAACCAATTCCTCCAGAATATCTTCCAGCGTAATAATACCTTCAGTACCTCCAAACTCATCAATCACTACTGCAAGGTGCTGTTTTTTCTGCTGAAAAATTTTCATTAAGTCCGATATCTTTTTGCTGCCTACAACAAAAAATGCTTCACGCATCAGTCTCTCCAGATCTTCGTGGCTTAAATTTCCCTTACTGCGCACATATTCCCTGATGATTTCCTTAGCGTAAAAGATGCCGATAACATTGTCAATTGAATCCTTATACACCGGAATCCTGGAATAGCCACTGTCCATGATATGGTTGATCACGTTTTCAATAGGCTCTTCAATATCTATGGAAAGTATATTTTGACGGGGTACCATGATCTGCTTGGCTGAATGGTCCGTAAAATCAAAAGCATTCTTAATGATTTCATAGTTTTCCTCCTGAATCTCCCCGGAATCTGCAGACTGTTTTACCAAAAGCTGCAGCTCCTCTGTGGAATGGATCTCATGCTCTGACGCAGGATGAATTTTCATTAATCTGAGTACGGCGTTAGACATCTGGTTCATGGTCCAGATAAACGGCTTGAATAACACATAAAAAATACGCAGCGGCATGGCTATGGCCATTGTAGTAGGCTCTGCCTTACGGATGGCAATGGATTTAGGAATAAGTTCGCCAAATACAATATGCATCACCGTAATCAGTAAGAAACTAACGACCAATGATACCGTATAAACAGTGGCCTCCGCAATTTGCCAGTCAAAATAGTGGAAAAGGTCTTCAATGATATGATGCAGTGCGCTCTCACCTACGAAACCTAAACCTAGGGAAGCAAGGGTGATACCCAGCTGGGTAGCCGAGAGATATTCGTCCAGGTGCTTGATGATGTGCTCAGCCTGCTTGGCCATGGAGTTACCTTCGGCGGCTTTAAGCTGTATCTGTGAATAACGAACTTTAACGATTGAGAATTCTGCTGCTACAAAAAAGCCATTTAGTAAAACTAAGAATAAAGCCAGGAGCAGCTTAATTATGTCCGAATCCATTT
>CAYXUO010000135.1:0-5385 GCA_964468335.1 uncultured Chryseobacterium sp.
TCGTCCTTTGGATTACGATACGGTTCTGGAATCGGTGAAGAAGACCAACCGTCTTGTTATTTTGGAGGAAGCCTGGCCATTTGGTTCAGTAGCTACCGAGATTACCTACATGGTGCAGCAAAAAGCATTTGATTATCTGGATGCTCCAATTAAAAGAATCACTACACCTGATGCTCCAGCTCCTTATTCATCAGCTTTATTTGCGGAATGGTTCCCCAAACTGGAAACAGTGAAAGCTGCAATTAAAAAAGCAATGTACATTAAGGCATAAAATAGATAAAAACTCTCGAAAGGGAGTTTTTTCATTTATAAATAGTCTCATAAACAGGTGGTTTAATAGAATACCTTTGCCGATATTTTTTTGAAAAATGAATGCATTAACCGGTGGTCATCAATTTGACCTTAAGAAACTCTCATTTATGGGAGTTTTGGTGTCTCTGGGAATTGTTTTTGGAGATATTGGTACCTCACCACTGTACGTGATGAAGGCCATCGTTGGAGCACGTGAGGATTCAGCCTCGCTGCCTCTTGATGAATATATTGAAGGTGCACTGTCCTGCATCATCTGGACATTAACCCTGCAAACTACGCTGAAATATGTAATTATTGCACTAAGGGCCGACAATAAAGGTGAAGGCGGAATCCTGGCCCTGTACTCGCTGGTGAAGAAATTCCGGAAACGCTGGCTCTATCTCATTGCAATCATTGGAGGGGCCACGCTGGTAGCCGACAGTGTAATAACGCCTTCACTAACCGTAATGTCGGCTATTGAAGGGCTTAAGATCTACAATCCCGAAACACCGGTAGTCTTAATTACCTGCGCAATCCTGCTCGTTATATTCGTAGTGCAGCAGTTCGGAACCAGCTTCATCGGCAAATTTTTCGGACCGGTAATGGTGATCTGGTTTCTGGCACTGGGTATTTTCGGCTCCATGCATATTTCGGATCACATCGAAATATTCAAGTCATTTAACCCTTTTTATGCCTACCAGTTAATTACACACTCACCGAGTGCCATCATTATTCTTGGTGCCGTCTTTCTGTGTACCACAGGAGCCGAGGCCCTGTACTCTGACCTGGGGCATTGCGGAATAAAGAATATCCGGATTAGCTGGATCTTTGTCAAACTGATGCTTATCCTAAACTATTTAGGCCAGGGAGCCTGGCTGTTGGATAATATAGATATGGCTCAGGCAAAGGGTGTCAATCCTTTTTTCGCCATTATGCCGGAGTACCTGATTCTGCCCGGAGTGGTCCTGGCATCAGCAGCCGCTATCATTGCCAGCCAGGCGGTAATTACAGGTTCTTTTACCATGTTTACCGAGGCGATGTCCATCAACTTCTGGCCAAATCAAAAGATTGATTACCCTTCAGGTGTAAAAGGGCAAATGTATATCCCACGTATTAACTGGGGTTTGTTACTGATGTGCATCATTGTGGTGCTCTATTTTCAGGAATCCAGTAAGATGGAAGCGGCCTATGGACTTACCATTACCATTACCATGCTGATGACCACAATCCTGCTGCTTTTCTGGCTCCGGCGGAGAAGGGTACACCCTTTACTGATGCTCCTTTTTGGCGGGACCTACCTGTTTATTGAACTTGGTTTTTTCAGCGCCAATGTCATCAAGTTCTTTGATGGAGGCTGGCTGACCATTGTACTTGGCGGATTTATTGGTGTCTGTATGTATGCGTGGTACAATGGAAGGCGAATCAAAAACAACTTTATAAAGTTTGTTAGTTTTGATAAATATGTTCCCGTAATTAAGGAAATGAAGCTGGATGAGACCATCCCTAAATACGCGACCAACCTGGCGTATCTGAGCCGTGCCAAAAGGGAAAATGAAATTGAGGCGAAAATCATTTATTCCATCCTGCGCCGTCAGCCTAAACGGGCGGACCATTATTTCATCCTGAACATTGTCAATCAGGAGGATCCTTTTACATTCAAATACTCAGTGGAGGAAATCGTGGCGGGTACCATCTACCGGGTTAACTTCCTGCTCGGATTCAAGGTGGACCGCCGTATCAATGATTATTTTGATGATGTGCTGAAAGACCTTATGGCAGAAGGCGTAATACCATCCAGAAGCAGTTATCCTTCACTGCGGGCTCACAATATTCCGCCTGATCTCAAGTATGTTATTATAGACAATACCTACATCAACGATACTTTGCTTACCATTAAAGAAAAGATCATCCTGAACATCTACAATTTTGTTAAATATATAGGCAGCGACGATTTTAAAGCGTGGGGTGTTTCGCGGCATAATGTTGTGGTGGAATCTGCACCGTTGCTGGACCAGGACATCATTGTGAAAAAAATAGAACAGGTAGAATTTAAAAGGTCCGAAGGCTGACAGAATACGCTTGCGCACTGTATTTCAGAGTGAAAGAAAAAAGTGATAAATTTGCAGCAAACAGCAGCAATGGATTCCGTACAGAAAGAAAAGAATGTAGAACAGATTAAAGATGTACTTAGGCAGTACCTTCAGGAAAAAGGATTCCGTAATACGCCGGAACGCTACACTATTCTGGAGGAAATATATTCCCTGGACCATCATTTCAATGTAGATGATCTGTATCTCCTTATGATGCAGAAGAAATATCACGTGTCCAAAGCCACGATTTACAATACCATCGAGATCTTTCTGGATGCCGGCCTCATCCGCAAACATCAGTTTGGTGAGAAAACCCTCAGTACTTCATCCTATGAGAAGTCCTATTTCGATAAGCAGCATGACCACCTGGTAATTTATAAGCGCGACTCCGATAAGGAGATTGCCGAAATCATTGAGTTCTGCGACCCGCGTATACAGGGGATCAAGCAGTCCATTGAGGATGCCTTTGGTGTAAATATTGATTCTCACTCGCTTTACTTCTACGGTACCAAAAAAGATTGATGAAGAAATTTCTTGCGATTTTCCTCTTTGCTTCGGTGCAGCTTATGGCGCAAATCACCACCAGGCCCACGGATCCTCTCGTAAAGGACCCTTTTTTCAGTCAGCAGCAGGCACAGCAAAAACAGGGCGAGAAGGTCAAGTTGGTTCATGCCGACTTTGTGAAGAAAGACCCCGCCAAATTTAACGGAAATACTTTTTTTGAAGGTAATGTACAGTTTGATCACCAAGGCTCAGTAGTCACTTCCGATTTCGTAATATGGTATGAAAAGGAAAACTATGTAAAAGCAGTAGGAAACGTAAAACTGCAGAATGCCGACGGTTCCGTAATCACTGCCGGCGAGATGGAATACGACGGAAATACCCAGCGCGGTATCGCACGAAAGAATGTGGTCCTTACAGACCCTAAACAGACCATCCGTACAGAAACTTTGTATTACGACAGGATTTCCAATAAAGCTTACTTCAATACTGGTGGTACCATTACCGACGGGCAGGGTATTATGTATGCAAAGGCAGCTACCTATAATATCGCGACCAAACTCATCGACTTTACCGGTAATGTAAAGATCGAGAACAACCAGTATATTGTGGACGGCACCAACATCGTGCAGAACCAGAATACCAATGTCGCCACCTTCAATGGTCCTACAACCATCATCAACAGAGATAACCCGTCCAACAGAGTATATACCGAAAGCGGTACCTACAACCAGAACACCAAGGAAGTATGGCTCAATAAAAACTCTACGATTTACTATAACAACAAAACCCTGATAGGGGACAAGATGTACTTTAACCAAATTACGGGTTTTGGTACGGCTACGGGAAATGTAACCCTGAACGATCCGCAGGAGCGCCGCTATATCAAGGGCGGTTATGGCGAAATTTATGAGAAAATCGATTCGGCCATGGTCACGGAAAGGGCCTATGCCGTGAAAATCCTGGAGAACGACTCTATTTACTTTTCGGCAAACCGAATTCTGGCCTACCAGAAAATAGACTCAACGAATGTAAAGAAGAGTTTCCTGCGGGCGTACCGCCAGGCAAGGTTTTTCAAATCCAATATACAGTCCCGCTCTGATTCACTCAGTTTCAACGAAACCGACGGGGTGCTGCATCTGGCCGGCAGCCCGATTGCCTGGAGCGGTGCCAAACAGGTTTCGGGAGATAAGATTGAAGCCTATTTTGATACCGAAAATGAGTACATCGACTCGCTGAAGGTCATTGGAAACGCATTTGCCATCAGTAAAGCTGATTCACTGAACCTTAAGGACGAATTCAACCAGGTTAAAGGTAAGCTGATGACCGTTTACTATAAAGAAAACCAGGTGAACCTGGCCAATGTCATTGGTAATGCGCAGGCAGTTACTTATGCCGACGATCAGAACGAGAGAACCCGCGAAACTGAAAGGATTGGTGTGGCACTTTCCACCTGCGGGATTATTGAAGCGCTTTTCGAGGAGCGCCGCGTGCAGATCATCTCCTGTAATATCGGTGCGTTAACGGACATCTATCCCATGAGCAAGATCTCCAAGGAGATGAGGTTTCTGCAGGGTTTCAACTGGAACACCAAAGACCGGCTGCTCAATTGGCAGGACATCTTTTTGGATACGCCCAATTATGAAGAAGTTCAGTACACCCAGGATAATCCGTTCTTCGATGCGGCACAGGCCGAGGTAGACAGGGCAAAAGCTGCGGAAGAAGCGAAGAAGCCAAAACGCGTCCGCCGGTAAGGAGTGTCTCATCTTTTTTCTTTCCTCTTTGCTCTTTCCTCTTTCATCTTTGCTCTTTCTTCTTGGCCCTTTGCCTTTTGTCTTGTTTTCAGGGCGCCTTTTTCCGCCCTCCGTTCCCGCTTTTTTATTCCGCTTTGCTCCATAAAAAGAGCTCCACTCAGGTCGGGGCGCGGGTGACTCCTCAGAGACAGGTAAGGGTTCCAAATCTGATATAGCTAAATCAGGCTGTTTATTACCGAGAACCTTGACAACGTTGAAATTTTACTTAGGTCGGTAGTTGGACAATTCCTTAAGGATTTTTAACGGTTCGGCTGTTGATATACTTAATTCCGGCTGGTTGCAGAACCTTGTCAAGGTTCAAAACCTTGACAAGGTTAAAGCTAACGCCACACCACGCTTTTTCTTATTTTTGCCCCATGCAAAACGATTTCTTTAAGTATCAGGCGCAAACCACCCAATTCGCTGCCGGCTTCAAGGTGGAAGAGACCGAAGGAAGTTGTATCTGCAAAGACGTTCAGAAATAGAACCTTGTCAAGGTTCAAAACCTTGACAAGGTTGAACACTACAAACCACCCGGCGGTTTTTCTTATTTTTGCCCCATGCAAAACGATTTCTTCAAGTATCAGGCGCAGACCACTCAATTCGCTGCCGGCTGCAAGGTAGAAGAGACCGAAGGAAGTTGTATCTGCAATGACGTTCAGAAATAGAACCTTGTCTAGGTTCAAAACCTTGACAAGGTTGAACAACTA
>CAYXUO010000136.1:0-5361 GCA_964468335.1 uncultured Chryseobacterium sp.
GATTGAGGATCTTGAACTTGAGATTATGGATAAAGACGGACAGCGTGTAGATAACATCCTTATATCAATACGTTAAACACCCATATGAGAAATCTGCTCCAATTTTTACAGGTAAAAGTAGTATTTCTGCCTGCTCCTTTAGCACTGGATCACCGGTTTGAATTTGATGCGGCATTTGAAGAACATTTCTGGGAAACCCCATATAGCGGAATGATTAACGCGCTGCACTTCCGTGTAGATCAACCTAAGGGTATCCTGGTCTACTTTCATGGGAATGCCGACAATCTGCACCGCTGGGGAAACATCGCAAAGGATTTAACTGTTTACGGATATGATGTGCTCGTTATGGATTACCGCGGTTATGGCAAGAGTTCCGGCGTCCGCACCGAAAAATTTATGTATTCGGACGCACAGTTTGTATACGATTACGCAAGGGAGAGATATGGCGAAAAAAATACCATTGTGTACGGCCGGAGCCTGGGCGGAGCATTTGCGGTAAAAATGGGTGCAGACAATCAGCCAAAATCAGTTGTTCTGGAATCTGCATTCTACAACCTTCAGGATGTGGTAAACCGCTGGCTTCCGGGAAAAGTGACAGACCGCGTCTCGCCAAAGATGACTTATCATTTTGTTTCAAACGAATACATAAAAAAAGTTAGTTCTCCCCTCTACCATTTTCACGGGTCCAAAGACAGGATAGTGCCCCTCAGTTCCGGCAAAAAACTTTTTAAACTGTTTGAAGCAGCACACCCCGACCTTCCAAAGAAGTTTATTGAGATTGAGGGCGGTAAACATGATAATCTGAAAAATTTTGAATTGTTTCAGGTGGAACTCCGCAAGATATTGGAGGACATTGCTTAACCCAAAGTGAACTTATTTTTATGATTGATTTCTGCGCCATAGATTTTGAGACCGCTACTCATGAAAGGAATTCGGCCTGTGAGATGGGCATCAGTGTTGTGGAAAACGGCGTGATTGTTAAAACAGAAACCTGGCTGATAAAGCCGCCCAGTTTCCCTTATTTCCATCCACGCAATATTGATGTGCATGGCATCACGCCCGAGGATGTACAGGACTCCCCTACTTTTGAGGATATCTGGCATGAAGCCGAAAATATGATGTACGGGAATCTGATGATTGCGCACAACGCGTCTTTTGATGCTGGTGTACTTCGAAGCTGTCTGGATTATTACGGATTTTTTAAACCGAAGCTCAATTATCTGTGCAGCATCTCCATCGCTAAGAAATCGTGGAAGAATTTACCCAGATACGGCTTGAAAAGTTTGGCTGAATATCATCAGCTGTCATTCAATCACCATCGTGCCGGCGATGATGCGGAGGTATGTGCCAAGCTGTCACTGCTGGCATTTAATAATCTGATGGTTACCAGAAATGAGGAATTACATGAGGTTATGAAGAAAAGTATAAAAACACTGTAAAATTTTAGTTACTTAAAACCTGCGCCATCAGGTTAAATTTCGGAATTTCGATTTCCATGGACTCTCCGGTTTCAGTATTAATGCAGTAGTATTTACCGGACATATTACCTACGCCGGACCGGATCATCACATTGGAAAAATACCTGAACTCTTCGCCGGCGGCGATCTCAGGTGTGAGGCCAATGACACCGTCACCGTTCACCTCGGTAAAACCAAAACCTACATCATAGATGAGCCACTGTCTTTTTAGCAGCTGAACCGGGTGCGTACTGAGGTTCTCAATAGTTATATTGTAGCGGAATACGAAACGGTTATCCGAAGGGAAACTGTTCTTGGCATCATATTCAGGCAGTACGGTTACCTTAACCTCCGATGTAATCTTTGAATACATGATCTTCTTTTCCTACTTATTACAAAAATCCCGCCTTTATAAGGCGGGAGTTAATATTTACTGGTTTTTGCTGATGTATTAAAGTTCAAGAGCTTTTCTCTCGTCTCCGTTCATCAGGAACTCTACAGGATTGTCAATTCCCTCTTTCACTGCAACAAGGAAACCTACGGATTCCCTACCGTCAATGATTCTGTGGTCGTAAGACATAGCCAAATACATCATGGGACGGATAACCACCTGTCCGTCTACTGCTACCGGACGCTGGATGATATTGTGCATTCCCAGGATTGCAGATTGTGGCGGGTTAATAATTGGCGTGCTGAGCATGGAACCGAATACACCTCCATTGGTAATTGTAAATGTACCACCGGTCATTTCGTCTACACTGATGCCTCCCTCTCTAACCTTATCTGCCAAAGTCTTGATATTAGCTTCAACTCCTCTGAATGTCATGTTTTCAGCGTTTCTCAGTACCGGAACCATAAGTCCTTTTGGACCCGAAACAGCAATTGAGATATCGCAGAATTCATAATTTGTTTTGAAGTCACCGTCTATGGATGCATTAACATCCGGATACATTTGCAGCGCACGTGTAACCGCTTTGGTAAAAAAGGACATAAAGCCCAAACCAACCCCATGCTTTTGGCTGAATTCATCCTTGTACTGCTTTCTGATTCTGAAGATTTCAGACATATCCACCTCGTTGAAGGTAGTAAGCATTGCTGTTTCATTTTTCACAGAAACAAGTCTTCCTGCCAGTTTTCTTCTCAGCATGGAAAGTTTGGTTCTGCTGGCAGCGCGGCTTCCACCGGATGTAGCTGAACCCATCGCAGGAACTGCAGCAGTTTCGGCATCCTGCTTGGTAATACGTCCATCCTTTCCTGTACCTGACACCTGCCCGGAAGTCATTCCTTTTTCGTCAAGAATTTTCTTGGCGGCCGGAGACGGAGTTCCCGCGGCATAAGATGCAGCAGCAGGTTTCTCTTCCTTCTTAGCTTCCTGTACGATTTCCGGTTTTTCAACGGTTTTCTGTTCTGCCTGCGGAGCCTGTGCGTTCTCAGCCGTTTTATCTGCAGCTGCCGGTGCATCAGATGCCGGCTTGGCCGCATCTACATCTATAAGGCAAACAACCTGTCCAACCTGAACAACTTCCCCCTCCTCAGCTTTAAGTGTAATAATACCGCTCTGTTCTGCAGGAAGTTCCAAAGTCGCTTTATCGGAATCTACTTCTGCAATAGGCTGGTCTTTTTCTACATAATCGCCATCCTGAACCAACCAGGTTGCAATTTCAACTTCGGTGATGGATTCTCCCGGGGAGGGAACTTTCATTTCTAATATTGACATCGTTGATATTTTTGTTAAATTTTTAATGGATTAGGCTGTAACCGGTCTTTTCGCAGGTTCATCCTGGCGGTCAAAAACCCTGTTTATAATTGTTGCCTGGTTTCTTTCGAACATTTTGTGGCTTCCCGGTGCAGGTGTTCCACTTGGTACCGGTGCTATAACCTCGATTCCCTGAGAACGGAAATTTCTCAGGATATAAGACCAGGCTCCCATATTTTCAGGTTCTTCCTGAGCCCAGACCAGCTGTTTGCGGTTGCTGTATTTTGCAAGTAACTCATCAACTTTATCCTGCTGAAGGGGGTAAAGCTGTTCCAGTCTTACCAGCGCTATATTTTCACAGGCAAGTTCCTCTTTCTTGTTCAGTAATTCATAATAAAGTTTCCCTGAGCAAAGTACAAGCTTTTCCACTTTGGCAGCATCTGCCTGCGCATCGTCCAGAATTGGCTGGAAACTTCCCTGAGCAAAATCTTCCAGTGGAGATACAACACGTGGATGTCTCAGCAGTGATTTAGGAGTCATTACCACCAGAGGTTTGCGGAATTTAAACTTCAGCTGTCTTCTGAGCAGGTGGAAATAGTTGGCAGGTGTCGTACAGTTGGCAACGATTATATTCTCATTGGCACACAGTGTAAGGAAACGCTCCAGACGTGCTGAAGAGTGTTCTGCACCCTGACCTTCGGATCCGTGAGGCAAAAGCATCACCAGACCGTTCTGTATTTTCCATTTTTCTTCAGCTGCAGCCAGATACTGGTCTACAATAATCTGTGCACCGTTAACAAAATCTCCAAACTGAGCTTCCCAGATCGTAAGTGTATTTGGAGATGCCATTGCATATCCGTAATCGTAACCTAACACGGCGTACTCGGACAGGTGCGAGTTATACACGTCGAACCTGCTGTCAGAGATATGTCTCAGCGGAATGAATTCTTCTTCTGTATCCTCAGTTTTAACTACTGCGTGGCGGTGGGAGAAGGTTCCTCTTTCCACATCTTCACCGGAAATACGTACATTATTACCTTCGGTAAGCAGTGTGGCGTAAGCCAACCATTCGCCAAGTGCCCAGTCCAGGGAATTGGCTTCGATCATCTTCTTACGGGTTTCGTAAAGACGGGTAATTTTGTTGATGAACTTCTTGTCTGAAGGAAGTGTAGACATTTTAATGGCCAGTTCTTTCAGCTGACCCAGATCGTAGGAGGTATCTACAGAATTCTGCATCTCACCCCGCGGACAGAGTGGGAAAGCCTTCCAGTCATCTTCCATAAAGATGTCCATCGTATTTCTTTCAATTTCCTTGGATGCATCGAAATCCTCATCCAAAAGCGCCTTGAACTCCGTTTCCATTTTCTTCAGCACCTCATCTGAAACTATATTTTCCTTAATAAGTTCAGCTTTATAAATTTCCCTTGGATTAGGATGCTTGGAAATGGATTTATACAGGTTTGGCTGAGTAAAACGCGGCTCATCCCCTTCGTTATGTCCGTATTTTCTGTATCCTAAGAGGTCTATATACACATCCTTCCCAAACTGAGCACGGAAATCTGCTGCAAAACGCATCGCATGCACTACAGCTTCAACATCGTCGGCGTTGATATGCATCACCGGAGACTCGGTTACTTTTGCAATATCTGTACAGTAAGTAGATGAACGTGCGTCCAGGTAGTTTGTGGTAAAGGAAACCTGGTTATTCACTACAATGTGAACCGTTCCGCCGGTTTTGTACCCTTCCAGCGTCATCATCTGGGCAATCTCGTATACGATACCCTGACCAGCGATAGCTCCGTCGCCATGGATTACGATGGGCAGTACTTTTTTGTAATCTTTGTATTTATCATCCACCTTCGCGCGGCAGATCCCTTCAACCAGGGCAGCCACTGTTTCCAGGTGCGATGGGTTTGGTGTAAGGTTTATAGCAACTTCTTCACCGGAAGCTGTTTTAACTTTCTTGGATGAGCCCAGGTGGTATTTCACATCACCGGAAAACACATCTTCCTCAAATTCCTTTCCTTCAAACTCAGAAAAAATCTGCTTGTAAGGTTTTCCGAAGATATTGGTAAGCACGTTCAGACGGCCACGGTGTGCCATACCCAGTACAACTTCGTCCACCCCCAGCTGTGAGGAACGGCTGATAAGCTGATCAAGTGCCGGTATCAGAGATTCACCACCTTCCAGTGAAAATCTTTTCTGACC
>CAYXUO010000137.1:0-5248 GCA_964468335.1 uncultured Chryseobacterium sp.
GAATCCTCAGTTTAAGAGATTTATGAATCTTTCCTCCGTGGGTCTGACCGACTTCCTGGCATCTGATGACGTAAGCGCCGACAGTTATATCGAACAGTCTGCATTGAACCCCAAACTTGATGTCATTCCCAGTGGCAGTATAGCACCAAATCCAACAGAATTACTTGCCAATCCAAAATTTGGTGATGTAGTGGAAAGCTACAAATACCGCTACGATTATATTGTGATTGATACGGCGCCGATGCTTATGGTTAGTGATACCTTTAACCTGTTGGAATATATGGATCTCATGCTTTATGTGATGCGGGCTGAACACACCGAAAGAGATATGCTTGAATTTGCGGACCAGATCCGACGCGAAAATGCGCAGGGACGTTTTGCAGTTATCCTTAATGATGTGAAAAACATGCATTTAAGTTACGGCAATAAATATGGGTACGGTTATTATACAGAAGGACCAAAAAAGAAAAGATGGTTTGGCCTTTAATACTGTTGAGGTGAATCCCGGTTATAGTAAATAACATTGATTCTTCCTAAATCTGAAATACATGATTCATAAGATTGCCGTCATAGGACTTGGGTATGTGGGGTTGCCGTTGGCACGCCTGCTTGCCACGCGATATGCGGTGGTCGGTTTTGATATTGATGAGCAGCGCGTTCACGATATTCGGCGGGGCCTGGACAAAACTGGTGAGCTTCCCGAGCAATTGATAAAATCAGTTTTGGTCCAAACAAATCTGCACCTTTCAGGTGTAACCGAAGAGCTGGTGCAGGTACAATCGGGTTCCTTTGAATATCCCCAATTTCCTACCAATTCCAGGGATTCGGAATACGGGTTATGCTGCACTGCAGATGAACTTCAGATACAGTATGCCAATACCTATATCGTTACCGTTCCCACTCCCATAGACAAAAGCAACCGTCCGGATTTAAGGCCATTGTTCAGGGCTACAGAAACAGTAGGCCGGGCATTGAAAAAGGGCGACATTATAATTTATGAATCTACAGTCTATCCCGGGGTCACCGAGGAAGAATGTGTACCTATATTGGAACGCGTTTCCGGACTGAAATTTAACCGGGATTTCTTTTGCGGTTATTCCCCCGAGAGGATTAATCCCGGTGACCGTGAAAATACAATTGAGAATATCGTGAAGGTAACTTCAGGTTCTACGCCGGAAGTTGGTGCTCTAGTGGACCGTCTCTATCGCTCGGTAATAACCGCAGGAACCCATCTGGCCCCTTCTATTAAAGTGGCTGAGGCTTCAAAGGTTATTGAAAATGCCCAGCGCGACATTAATATCGCTTTTGTAAATGAACTGGCCAAAATTTTCTCACTCATGGATATTGACACCAAAGCAGTGTTGGACGCAGCCGGGACAAAATGGAATTTTCTGCCGTTCAAGCCTGGATTGGTAGGTGGTCACTGTATCGGTGTTGATCCTTTTTATCTCGTGGAAAAAGCCCACAGTGTGGGTCACTACTCAGAACTTATTCTGGCCGCACGCAAGGTAAATGATTCTATGGGTGTTTTTGTCGCGGGACAGGTAGTGAAATTAATGATCCGACAGGGTATAAAAATTAAAGGTGCCGAGGTTTTAATACTTGGTTTTACCTTCAAGGAAAACTGCAGGGATATTAGAAATACGAAGATTGTTGATGTAGTAGCTGCACTTCGCGAGTACAGCACAGAGGTAACTGTGTGTGATCCATGGGCCGACGCCGGTGAAGTAAAGCAACATTTCGGCATGGTTTGCCACAAAGACCTGGAACCTACAAAAACATTTGATGCCATTATCCATACAGTCGCGCATAATGATTTCCGTGACTTTGACTTCAAGTCTCATCTTAAGGACAATGGTGTAATCTATGATGTGAAGGGAACACTGGCCCAAAGCCACTATAGCTTATAAAATATTCAAAAACTGCACTGAAAATACAAATATGAAAATTCACAATAAAGTTTTACTCATTACTGGCGGTACCGGCTCTTTTGGGAGTGCAGTTCTTAACCGTTTTCTGCATACAGATCATTTCCGCGAAATCCGGATTTTCTCACGTGACGAGAAAAAGCAGGACGACATGCGGGTCCGGTACAAAAACGATAAGATTAAGTACTATATTGGTGATGTACGAGATTATGCCAGTGTTGAACCGGCCACGCGCGGTGTAGATTATGTTTTTCACGCGGCAGCACTCAAGCAGGTTCCATCCTGCGAATTTTTCCCGATGCAGGCTGTAAAAACCAATGTGGAGGGTACACAAAATGTTATCCGAGCATCTGCAGTTAATAAGGTGCAGAAGGTGATATGTTTGAGTACAGACAAAGCTGCATACCCAATCAATGCGATGGGGATTTCAAAAGCAATGATGGAGAAAGTAGCCGTTGCAGAGTCCCGCAGCCTTACAGAAACTGTGGTTTGCCTTACACGCTACGGAAATGTTATGGGATCCCGTGGTTCGGTAATTCCTCTTTTCCTTAACCAAATAAAAAAAGGCGAGAAAATTACGGTTACCGATCCTAATATGTCCCGCTTCTTTATGTCTCTGGAAGATGCTGTAGATCTGGTACTTTTCGCATTTGAAAATGCCAATCCAGGCGATCTTTTTGTAAACAAAGCACCTGCTGGTAAAATTGGTGATCTGGCTCAGGCACTGATGGAACTTACAGGTAAAGATGTTCCTGTAAAAGTGATCGGCACCAGACATGGTGAAAAACTTTATGAAACCCTTTGTACGCGCGAAGAAATGCTGCACGCCGAGGATATGGGAGATTTTTACAGAATTCCCGCTGATAACCGTGACCTTAACTATGCAAAGTATTTTTCTGAAGGCGAAAGGGATATTTCCAAAATAGAGGATTATCACAGCCACAATACAGAACAGCAGGGCGTGGAAGGACTTAAAAAGTTGATTTCTACGCTGCCGCTTATACGTAAAGAAGTGTTTGGGGAGGACACTGCTTTTTATGTTTAATGGGTGGTTAGTTATTAGTGGTTAGTGATTAGAGGTTTAGTGATTTGGTATATTTGGAAAAATTGATACAATGGGAACCCATAAAAACCTTGATGTTTGGAAGAAAAGTGTTCAACTGGTCACAACCGTTTATCATCTGACCAGCGGATTTCCTAAGGAGGAAATATTTGGTTTAACGAATCAAATCAGACGCGCCAGTGTTTCCATACCCAGTAACATCGCTGAAGGAGCCGCCAGAATTTCTGATAAGGAGCTTATTCACTTTCTGCATATTGCCCTGGGCAGTCATCAGGAACTGGATACACAATTACTTATCGCAAGAAACTTAGGATATCTTCAAACTGATGACTACTCTAAAGTACTCATTGAATTAGAAACAGTTGGAAAGCAACTGAATGCATTAATAAAATATTTAAAAAATAAATGAACAGCTGTACGGACGCTCAAGAAACAGGTCGCCATCAACCGGGCACTATTCACCAGTCACCAGTCACAGATCTTGTGCAGCCTGTCATTTTAAAAGGTAACCGGCACCAGGACCCGCGCGGTACTCTTCGCTATAACAATGATTTTTCATTGACTGGTGTTCGCAGGTTTTATACCATCCAGAACGCAGATACCCACTTTGAGCGTGCCTGGCAGGGACACAGGATAGAGCAGCGCTGGTTTTCGGCCACTGCAGGAAGTTTTATCATAAAATTAATCCGGGTAGATCACTGGGACAACCCAACTGCAGATTTGCCGGCACTCGAGTTTGTACTGGAAGCAGATACACTGGATGTACTTCACGTACCGCGCGGATATATATCATCTATACAGTCCCGGGAAGAACACTCGATGCTCCTGGTTTTTGCAGATTATGAGTTGGGTAGTGTACAGGACGATTACAAGTTCCCGGCAGACTATTTTAACAAATGAGAAAACACAGATTGATGAAGAAAATTGGCATAACAGGACAAAATGGATTTGTAGGTTCCCACCTTTACAATACAGCAGGACTTAAACCTGAGGATTTTGAAAGGGTTGATTTCCGGAAAGAATTTTTTGAGGATGAGGAAAAGTTAGACAATTTTGTCAGTCAGTGTGATGTAATTGTGCATTTGGCCGCCATGAACCGTCATCCTGATCCGGAATTTATATATACTACCAATGTTTCCTTAGCACAACGGTTAGCAGATTCACTGCAGCGTACCGGCTCCAAGGCACATGTGCTGTTTTCATCCTCTTCTCAGGAAGAAAGGGATAACCTTTACGGTAAATCGAAGAAAGAGGGCAGAAAACTGCTTGCAGACTGGGCCAGTAAAAATGGCGGAACCTTCACCGGAATGATTATTCCCAATGTTTTCGGGCCTTTTGGTCAGCCAAATTACAATTCTTTCGTTGCCACATTCTGTCATAAGTTAACGCACAATGAAACCCCAACCATCGATGTGGATGGGGAAGTGAATCTTATTTATGTAGGCGAACTTGTACAGGAAATATTGAATCAGATTGCCTCCGGTACCACTGCTGATCAATATTCTGTGCCCTCTACAAAAACAGTGAAAGTTTCAGAAGTACTGAAGAAACTTCAGGACTTCAGGACTCTTTATTTTGAGGGCGGTGAGATACCCAAACTGGAAACTGCGTTTGATTATCAACTTTTTAATACCTACCGATCGTATATCGACTACAAGACCCATTATCCGGTAAAATTTACACAGCATACAGACCCACGCGGTGCTTTTGTGGAGATCATCAGACTGGGAATTGGCGGACAGTGCTCATTTTCGACCACTGTACCGGGTATTACCCGGGGTAACCATTTCCATACCCGGAAAATTGAAAGATTCGCGGTTATAAAAGGAAAAGCTTTAATTCAGCTGAGAAAGATAGACTCGGATGAAGTGTTGGATTTCTATCTGGACGGTACAGAACCTGCGTATGTAGATATGCCCATCTGGTACACGCACAACATCAAGAATATCGGCGACGAGGAACTTTATACCATCTTCTGGATCAATGAGCCTTATGACCCGGCAGATGCTGATACGTATTTCGAGGAAGTGTGATGTGGCGGTCGGCGGTCAGCGGTCAGCAGACGGAGCCAGCGAGGTCGGCACTCCACTTTGAAGGTAAGCATTAGATAACTGAATTACACTGCTACTGAAAAACAAATAGCTATGCTGAATGCGAGAGCTTCAGTTAAAGGTAATAACGGTAATACGATTTACAATAAATAATGAAAAACATCATCATCACCGGGGGCGCCGGGTTCATTGGGTCACATGTGGTT
>CAYXUO010000138.1:0-5171 GCA_964468335.1 uncultured Chryseobacterium sp.
CCTTTGGCTTTCTTATTTGGCATTGGACTGCAAAAATATATTTATGAAGGTGAAAAAACTAATTTATTATGTTTTTGATTTCTGTATGGTATAATGTTCGTTCAAAAATGCTGATGTGCTGACTCTGCAGGTACTTTAATTTGGGTTCCGGGCAGGGCTTCAGTGCAGCGCAAATTAATAATTAGGTAACTTTGTTCTATGGAAACACGGGAAAAAATTGTAATCGTTGGCGGCGGCTTTGCAGGCCTTCAGCTCGCCAGGTCACTTAACAATAGGAATAAGAAGGTGTTTATGATCGATAAGGTGAATCACCATATGTTTCAGCCGCTTTTTTATCAGGTAGCGTGTGGAAGGATTGAGCCCAGCAATATTTCATTTCCGTTCCGTAAGATTTTTCAGCGTTCCCGAAACATCCAGTACCGCATGACCGAGGTTCAGCGAATTGTACCCGAACAGAATAAGATCATCACCGAAGATTCCGAATTCACCTATGACAAACTGGTGATCGCCACCGGCTGCAAGACCAATTTTTTTGGAAATGCCGAGATGGAGAAGCTGGCCTTCGGCATGAAGAATACACAGGAAGCCATCGCCATTCGTAACCATGTACTGCTCAACTTCGAAAAACTCATCATTGAAAGGAAACGCAGTGACGACGGTAACTGGAACATTGTAATTGTAGGCAGCGGACCGACAGGTGTGGAACTGGCCGGTGCTTTTTCTGAAATGAAACGGGAAATACTGCCGCGGGACTATCCGCACATGAATTTTAATAATCTGAATATCATTCTGGTAAGCTCTACGCAAACACCTTTGTCTAATATGAGCGATGAGTCGCAGAGAATGTCGGAAAAGTATCTGCAGGACCTTGGCGTCATCTTTATGAAAGGTGAAATTGTTACCGCTTATGACGGTGACCGCGTGCTGCTGGCCAACGGTAAAGAAATCCCGGCCAATAATGTAATATGGGCGGCAGGCGTAACGGGTAATATTATAGACGGATTAAGCGAAAACCAGGTGTTGCGCAACCGCTATATTGTGGACAGGTATAACCGTGTGAAAGGAACTGATAATATTTTCGCCATTGGCGATATTGCCCATATGGAAACTCCTAAATACCCGCAGGGGCACCCGCAGGTGGCTAATGTGGCCATTAATCAGGGAAAAAATCTTGCACGGAACTTTTTGAAGAAAAACGAATCGGATTGGGTGGAGTATGAGTATGTGGATCAGGGAAGTATGGCGACGATCGGAAAGCACCGGGCGGTCGTGGATTTGCCAAAACTTAAATTTCAAGGCTTCCTGGCCTGGTATTTCTGGATGTTCCTTCACCTTATGCTTATTCTTTCCGTGCGGAATAAACTGGCAATTTTCTTTAACTGGATGTGGAGTTATGTGAATAAAGATTCATCTTTGCGCCTGATTATAATTCCAAACAAAAAAAATATCACTGAACAATGAGAATTGACATTATAAGTGTACTGCCTGAACTTATGGAAAGCCCATTTCAGACTTCCATCCTGAAAAGAGCGATGCAAAAAGGTCTGGCAGAAGTGCACTTTCATCAACTGCGTAACTGGAGTGTTGGGAAGCACCGGAAAGTGGATGATGAACCTTATGGCGGTGGTGCCGGAATGGTAATGTTGGTGGAGCCCCTGGATCTTTGCATTTCTGAACTGAAATCCCAGCGCGTTTACGATGAGGTGATTTACCTTACACCCGATGGTGAAACACTGAACCAGCGCATGGCAAATTCACTGTCCATAAAAAAGAACCTGATTTTTTTATGCGGTCATTACAAAGGTATAGACCAGCGCGTTAGAGACCTTCATATTACAAAAGAAATTTCAATAGGCGATTACGTTCTTACAGGAGGCGAACTGGCTGCCTGTGTACTTGCCGATTCTGTAATCCGCCTTCTTCCCGGTGTTCTCAATGATGAACAGAGTGCCCTGACTGATACCTTCCAGGATGATTTACTTTCGCCACCCATCTATACCAGACCGGAAGAATATAAAGGTTTAAAAGTTCCCGAGATACTGTTGAGTGGTCACTTTGCCAAGATTGAAGAATGGCGCCACGACGAAGCGGTACGCATTACCCAGGAAAGACGACCTGACCTACTTAAAGATTAACCCAATTGGTACATATTTTAAATGAAGCCTTCATTCTATAACATTCAGTTTCTTACTACGAAATTTTTTACACTGCTTGCATTTGTTATGTTTGGTGTGGGTTATGCCCAGAAACCGCCACAGAATATTAAAGCGGAATTTACTGACGAAGTTCTAAGTCAGAAACTCATTGGCTCCGACGGCAAAAAACAAACTATTGCGCAGGTGCTCGAACCTTACAAGGGAAAGGTAGTCATGATCGATTTCTGGGCAAGTTGGTGCAGGGACTGTATTTTGGCACTTCCTAAAACCAATACTTTAAAAGCAGAAAATCCGGATTTGGTTGTTCTCTATTTTTCACTGGACCGCACACACGACCAATGGAAGCGTGGACTGGAGAAATATGCAATAGCAGACGGCAATAATTTTTGGTTTGATGAAGGGTGGAAGAATAAATTCAATGATTATATAGAGCTGAATTGGGTTCCGCGATTTATAGTTGTGGATCAAAACGGGAAAATTGCGGATTATTATGCCATATCACCCGACGATCCGGAACTGCTGGCTACGGTTAAAAAGCTTACCCAAAAATAAAAATTGACTAAGGAATTATTTAAATGGGGCGCTTAAAAAATCGTTCAGCGGCTTAACAGCTTTTAATATTTGTGCGAATTTCGAGACAGCATTTTTGTCAAGTAATTCGCGGTCTTCCAATCTGTAAACGCCTATATAGCTTTTAAGTTTAAGGAACTCGGCCATTGGGTCGTCCTTGTCGAAACCCGCGGGCACGCGCACCAACTTGTCCTCCTGAGAGAGTCCATTAAAGTATCTGCGGAAATCCTTACCGTTAATCAGAGCCTCAAACTCACCACTGTTTGCGGATATGTCCTTTCGGATTTCTTTCAGAATCCTGCCGTCTGGCTGGTACACACCTCCGGCCAGAAATGATTTTCCCGGTTCAATGTGTAGGTAATAGCCGGAAACCTCAGCTCCTTTTCCCATCCCAAGTCCCGCACCAAAATTGGTTTTGTAAGGAGTTTTGTCTTTGGAGAAGCGGGTGTCACGATAAATTCTGAACAGGGATTTTTTTGCGTCCAACTTCAGGATGGCCTCATCAAAGCCGGCGATTTCCTGAATAAGGTCATCTACAAAACCGACCATATTTTCCTGCGCTGCGACATATCTGTCTTTATTCTGTGTAAACCAATCCCTGTTGTTATTTTGGTTTAGGTCCTTTAAGAATGATAATGTGTCCGGTGATATTACAGAAGCCATAAATAATATTTTACATAAAAGTATATAAAAAGAATTTATCTATAAACTTCCTGTGCTTTACATCTTTAACACTTATTTAATAAAAGCATCTATTTTTTATCAAAAATAAAATAAGTATCTTTGCCGCAGAATTATAGACGATCTTTTACATGAATTTATTTACGGAGACCAACTTAAGTCCTGAATTATTGAAGGCGGTTGGCGAACTGGGCTTTGTGAGCCCAACAGAAATCCAGAAACAGACTATTCCTTTTATCTCTACAGATATACGCGATCTCATCGCACTTGCGCAGACAGGAACAGGCAAAACAGCAGCGTTTTCGCTTCCGATTTTGGATATGATTGACGACGGGAGTCGCAAAATCCAATTTTTGGTGCTTTGTCCTACCAGAGAACTTTGTTTGCAGATTACCAAAGACATTAAAAACTATTCGAAATACATGAACGACATCAAGACCACTGCGGTTTATGGTGGATCAAGTATTTCAGACCAAATCCGCTCCCTGCGTGATAAACCTCAGATTATTGTGGGTACGCCGGGACGTGTGATCGATTTAATTAACCGTAAGGCCCTGGATTTCTCCGAAATCCAATGGTTGGTGCTGGACGAGGCTGACGAGATGCTTTCCATGGGTTTCAAAGACGATCTGGAAACCATCCTTAGAGAAACTCCTGAGACAAAACATACTTACCTGTTCTCCGCAACGATGAATAAGGAAGTGGAAAGGATTTCCAAAAGTTACCTTACAGAACCGCACCGTATTTCGGTAGGCTCTATTAATGAGGTTAAGAAAAATATTAAGCATGAGTTCTATGTGGTAGGTTACCGTCATAAGAAAGAGGCTTTAAAAAGGCTTATTGACGCAAATCCTAACCAATATTCCATTCTTTTCTGCCGTACACGTATGGAAACACAGGAGGTGGCAGATTTCCTGATGCAGAACGGCTATGCCGCAGATGCCCTGCATGGTGATCTGAGTCAGGCACAGCGGGATACAGTAATGAAGAAATTCAGACTGAAAAATATTGATATATTGGTTGCTACCGATGTGGCTGCGCGTGGTTTGGATGTGAACTCACTAACCCACGTAATCCATTATTCACTGCCGGATGACCCGGAGGTATTTGTACACCGTAGTGGCAGAACCGGAAGAGCGGGTAAGGACGGTATTTCCATGTCACTTATAAAGCCTGAGGAATCCCGGAAACTGAAACAGATCAAGATGTCCACAAAGATTGACATTGTTGAAAAGAAAATTCCGACCGGTGACGCAATCATTAAAGCGCAGGTTGGTGGTGTTTTCGAAAAACTGTTTACCGAGCACGAAGAGTTTTTCACTTTCGATGATTCTTTAATCCCGGATCTTTCTGAATTTTCAAAAGAAGAGCTTGTTCACAAACTTCTGCAACTTCAGCTTAGGGATCTTGCCATGTTCTACAAAGACAAAAATGACCTGGCAGACCAGAAGTTTAACAGTGACGACCGTGGCGACAGCCGCAAAGACCGTGGCCGCGACCGTGATGGCAGAGGCGAAGGCAGAAGAGGTGACCGTGACCGTGGTAACGACCGCAGAGACAGTTTCCGCGACGGAGGCCGCGATGGTGGTAGAGACGCAGGCCGTGATTTTGTTAGCCGTGACAGAAAACCAAAGAGAACTAACGGCGACATGGTAAGGTTTTTCTTTAACCTAGGTAAAAGAGACCAGCTGAAAAAAATGGATATGCTGGAAATCCTGAACAAGGCTACAGCTAAGTCCAAAAAACGTCCCGACATCGGAGAAA
>CAYXUO010000139.1:0-5119 GCA_964468335.1 uncultured Chryseobacterium sp.
AAACCGTGGCCAGGTCCATAAGCGATATGGGTTTTGCCTCGCGGCCCAGGATTTTTCTTTTTTCAAGGTAATCGCCGAAAATAGCTTCCAGAGTCGATTTAAAGTCACCAGTAAACTGTATATCTGTTAGTTCTGTTTCAAATGTGGTATGACGGCAGTGATCGCTCCAGTAGGTATCAAGCACCTTTAGTTCGGTTTCGGTAGGATCACGTTTCTCGGACTGGAAATAATTCTGGATAAACTGCAGATCATCAAATCCGAATGCAAAGCCATGGTTTTCGTAGAATGCTTTCAGTTCTTCTTCAGTAAAATCAATAAATCCAACATGTGTAATAACTGGCGAAGGCTTCTCCTCTGCAGGAATCTGAAGCACCGAAAGGTCTTTTTCCTGACTCTCGACGCGGTTAATCAGGTGCTCTTTCACCTTCTCCAAATCTACTTCGGATACTCCGAAAAGCTCAATTACTTTCCCACTGCGAACGGTAGAATTTTCATTTCCGGTAAGAAGCGCGATACACTGCTGGGCAGAGTCGGCGCGCTGGTCATACTGTCCGGGAAGGAACTCCGTAGCGAAATGAAGTTGGCCGGCAGGATTATTTTCGTGCAGGATATCGGTAACAGGATCTACGAAGGTGTTATTAACAATGAGTTTAAAGCCCTCTTCATCAACGCCGAAAATGTCATAGATGTTATACACCTTAACATCCTTAATGGCCGGAACTACATATTTGAGTTCGCTGTATATTTTTGGACTTTCAACATCGAAAATTCCTCTTTTTTCTACGAAAATTCTTTTTTTGTTAGACATTAGATGTCAGATTTTAAAATTTATAGATTTTGGCGGAAGCCAACTATTTTTCTGTTGCAAAATGGGCTAAGCCCGGCTCTATTGATCGTGTGTTAATTATGCACTAACTGAGATTAATTACCACATTCAATACTGTAAAAAATGCAGCCCAGAGACCGCATTTTAAATTACACTTTGAGATCGGCTTCCATGCCGATAAGACCGGCATATTTATCCAAAATTGGCTGCACCTCATTCTTAACAAACTCTTCTGTCTGAATTGGCGCGAAGCCAACAAAATTCTTAGGATCAAGAACTTCCATCAGTTTTGATTTGTCCATCTTCAGGCTGGTATCATTCAGAATGCGTTCCAGCAGGTCATTTTCCTTCCCTTCTTCCTTTACTTTCTTAGAGGCTTCCATTGAATGAACGCGGATGGTTTCGTGAATTTCCTGACGGTCACCGCCGGCCTTCACTTCTTCCATAATGATATATTCCGTAGCCATAAACGGCAACTCGTCCATAATATGTTTGTTAATACGGTTCTCGTAAACCACAATACCGTTCATAATATTATTCCAGATAAGCAGGATAGCATCCACCGCCAGGAAAGACTGCGGAATCGCAAGTCTTTTATTGGCTGAATCGTCCAAAGTCCTTTCAAACCACTGAGTAGCAGCTACCATTGCGGAACTTGAACTCAGGGACATTACGAATTTGGACAGCGCACCAATCCTTTCGGAACGCATTGGGTTCCTTTTATAAGCCATTGCCGAAGAACCGATCTGGTTTTTCTCAAAAGGCTCTTCTATTTCCTTTAAGTTCTGCAGAAGTCTAAGGTCGTTGGTGAACTTATGTGCCGACTGGGCTATATTGGAAAGCAGTGCCATCACTTTCGCATCGATTTTACGGTCGTAGGTCTGACCAGAAACGCCGAAAACTTTATCGAAACCAAAACGCTTTGAAAGTTCTGTATCCAGGTGCTTTACTTTAGCGTAATCGCCTTCAAAAAGCTCAAGGAAACTCGCAGCCGTTCCGGTAGTACCCTTTACACCCCGGAATCTAAGTGTTTCAATGAAAAACTCGAGTTCCTCAAAATCCAGGATTAAAGACTGCAGCCACAACGTAGCACGCTTCCCGACAGTAGTAAGCTGAGCAGGCTGGTAATGGGTAAACCCAAGTGTTGGAAGGTCTTTATATTTCAGGGCAAAATCGGAAAGATTTTTAATTACATTCACCAACTGTTTTCTTAAAAGAAGCAAACCGTCGCGCATCTGGATAAGGTCGGTATTATCGCCCACGAAAGCCGAAGTTGCCCCCAAGTGAATAATTCCCTTGGCCAATGGAGCAGCATCGCCGTAGGTATGTACGTGAGCCATCACATCATGACGGAATTTCTTTTCATATTCGGCTGCTTTATCATAATCGATAATTTCAGCATTTGCCTTAAGTTCAGCGATCTGCTCCTCGGAAATCTCAAGACCCAGATCTTTCTCAATCTCAGCCAGCGCGATCCAAAGTTTACGCCAGTTTCTGAACTTATTATTTGGGGAAAAGTTGTAAAGCATTTCCGGGCTTGAATACCGTTCCTCAAGTGGATTTTTGTACGAGTCCATTCTTTCTTTTTACTTTTTATCGTCACAAAAATACGATTTTTAGCGGGAAATAATAGCTCACAGCATAACAAAAAGGGACTGTGAACTGAGTTTTTGCAGCTACGGTAACGGCTGCCTGCCGGTTAATGAAGGGATATGCAGCTATTTGGCGTAATATTTGAGATTGCACCATAGTTTTAAATAATGACATTATGAAAAAGATTATACTTTCCGCAGCACTTTTAATGGGAACCGGCGGGGTTCTGCTTACTTCCACGCAGTCGTGTATGGCGCTGGCCACCTCCGATTTGGGACTTTCTGTAATAAAGCGTGTACTTCTGGGCGGCGTGTCGCAGATGGGCAGTATTTTCGGAAACAAACAGGCCTTCCTTCAGAATGACCTGATTGTACGCGCACTGCCTGAAAACCTAAGAAGTGTTTACAACTTGCTGGAGAGAGTGGCACCGAACTTAGCCACCCGTGGTAAGGAGTATGTGGCTGAAAGTGCTGCATATACAGTTAACATATCACAACCTATCCTTCAGAATGCGGTAAACAGTTTGAATGCGAACGATGTATCGCGGATAATGCAGGGCGGACAGGGAATTGCTACGCAGGTACTCCGCGAAAAAACCGAACAGCAGTTAATCCAGGCCATTATGCCGCAGGTGGATCAAAAGCTTAATGAATTCGGCATTGTAAGAACAATAAATACGGCGCTCCAGGGCACCAATATGCTTGGTAGCCTTTTTGGCGGCCAGAGTAGTACCAGCAATCTGGGTGGCAACGGTTTAAGCAGACTGGCATCTGAACAGATGGTAAATGGAATCTTCAACATCATTGCGGATTATGAAGAGAAAAATAAATCCAGCATGTTAGGCGCCTTCAGCGGCAGTGCAGGATCAATCAAATAATGCTATCTTTAGGGTCCTTTTTTAAGGACCTTTTTTCATCAACAAAAATAACAGAATGGACCCATTATACGCCGACACCAGCGGACAAAATCAGGACGAATTTTATGCTTCTCTGAAAAGCAAACTTGAAGAGAATCATAATTTCCCCGAAGATTACCTCTATAAATTTATTTTTCCGAACGATAATCTGAAGATGACTGAACTGTACCAGGTTTTTGATAAGATTAAATACACCATATCCACACGCGAAAGCAAAAACGGCAAATATATCGCTGCCAGCATTACCGCTTTTGTAATGGATGCCAATCAGGTGATAGACCTTTATAAGAAGGTATCCAAGATTGAAGGTGTTGTTATGCTATAATTGACTATCATGACAGTTCTTATCACTGGCGGCACCGGTCTTGTTGGTTCCAAATTAGTTGCTGAACTTCGGAAAAGGGGCCATTCCGTAAAGGTGCTGGTACGGAAGAAAAGCAAAAACCCTGATGAATATTACTGGAACTACAGAAAACGTGAGCTGGACGTTGCAGCCTTGCAAGACGTGGACTGCATCATTCATCTGGCCGGCGCAAGTATCGGTAAGAAATGGACACTGGAATATAAGGAGGAACTGATTTCCAGCCGAGTGGACAGTGCCAACTTTCTGTTTGACAGATGTACTCTTGCAGATATTTCATTAAAGTCTTTCATTTCTGCCTCCGGAATTAATTATTACGGGACTTTCACTTCAGATAATGTTTTGGATGAAGAGTCAGACATTGTAAAGCATGACTTTCTCAGTCGTGTGTGCAAAGAATGGGAAAGCGCAGCACTTCATTTTGCAAGCATCTCAGAAAGAACAGTTATACTTAGAACCGCGCCCGTGCTGTCAGAAAAAGGGGGCACCCTGGAAAAACTTAATATGATAACCAACCTTAATCTGGGCAGTGGTATTGGTAAAGGTACGCAGTGGTTCAACTGGATCCATCTGGAAGATTTGGTGAACATGTATATTGAGGCTGTAGAAAAACCACGGTTAACCGGTATTTATAATGCAGTTGCGGACGAAATACCGACCAACAGAGAATTTATGCAGAGACTGGCTGAAGCGCGCGGCAAATTTTTCCTGCCTATAAACGTACCCGCGTTTTTATTAAGAATGGTTTTGGGAGAAATGAGTGAAATTATCCTGGAAGGTACACGTATAAGTAATAAAAAAATCAAATCCCAGGGATTTGATTTTAAATATCCTAAACTGAACCAAGCATTAAAGGCATTGGTTCAATAGTGATCATTTATCAAGGAAAAATCTGACATTTTCCACAGGTCTTCCGACCATGGCAACTGAACCTTTTATTAAAATCGGCCTTTGCATTAAAGAGGGGTTTTCACTTAAAACATGAATCCACTCTTCCTCAGAAAGCTCTTTATCTGCGAATTTTTCTTTATAGAGTGTTTCATTTTTACGGATGAGACCATCAATATCTGTATTCAGTTTTTTCAGGACGGTCCGCAATTCCAGTTCTGTAAGAGGATGTTCCACGAAATCAATGATTTCAAATGCAACATTATTTTCGTCCAAATGCTCCAGGATTGCCCGGGATTTGGAACAGCTGTTATTATGAAGGACTTTAATCATGGCTGAATAGGATGTAATGGTTTGTTAATTAAAATAGGCCATGCATTTCTGTTTCGATGCGCTGCAGGATATATCCAAAATCCTCAGGCCTCTCCACAAAATCCAAATCATCAACTTCAATGATCAGTAACTTTCCCTCTTTGTATCCGGAAATCCACCGCTCATATTTCTGGTTGAGCTTGGACAGATACTCTATACTGAT
>CAYXUO010000140.1:0-5094 GCA_964468335.1 uncultured Chryseobacterium sp.
TTTTTCATACTCCATGATAAGCCCCCTTTTATGACACATCTAAATATTTATATTCTTCTATATATCTATATAACATATATCTTATAGTTTGTCAAGTAAGTAAGGCATGAAAATATAAATATAATTTTTTTTGTAAAACAACCATTTCAACAAAAAAATACTAAAAAAATTATGAAGAGGCGGCGGCCTGCAGCGCTTAATGGGGTGCCAAATGACCTGACATAAGTCAATTACAAACCCCTTATCTTTATGGCAAAGATTTTGTAAAATCCCAAGCATGAAAAAATTACTCAGCTTACTTGCTGCTTTGTTGTATCTCTATATTTTCCCACAGAAACTTGACAATATAAATTCTGGCGAAATGCTAAGCTACAGAATTCATTATGGCTTACTTACTGCCGGAACTGCAACTCTAAGCACACAAAAAACAACCTTTCGGGGCCAGCCACATATGTATGTGAAAGGTGTGGGACGTACTACCGGTGCCGTACGGGCTGTTTTCAGGGTAGAGGACCTGTACGAAAGTTTTATAAATTACAATACGGGTTTACCCAGTTATTACGTAAGAAATGTAAAAGAAGGTGGCTACAGCCAGCATCTGCAAACGGTTTTTAACCATTCTGACCAGACTTTGATTCTTACAGATAAAAAAACACCATCCAACGGATCGAAAATCATAAAGTCCGTGGCCGGAGTTCAGGATATGCTATCTGCATTTTACCACCTGCGCACTCTGGACACCTCTGAATTGCGGGTGGGCACCGTAAAGAATATGAATATCTGGATTGATGATGAGATGTTTCCGTTTCAGATCCGTGTAACCGGAACAGAGTATGTGAACACAAAATATGGCCGGATTAACTGCCTAAAAATCATTCCACTGGTAAAAAGCGGGCGGGTTTTCAAAGCAAAGGAAGGCGTAACACTTTGGGTGAGCAATGATGCGAATCATATACCGGTTTCTATAAAAGCAGAACTTGCAGTAGGCTCGCTGAAGGCTGATCTGGACAGTTACCGGAACGTAAAATATCCAATGAAATTCATCAAATAAAAAAAGTGGCTACGTAAGGCCACTTTTCTGTTTATATCGATTTGAACTGATCCAGCATTCGTTTGTCATTCTCAAAGAAGAGGCGGATGTCGCCAATCTGATAAAGCAGCATTACGATCCTTTCTATACCCATACCGAAAGCATAACCGGAATATTTCTCCGGGTCAATGTTTACATTGGAAAGCACGGCAGGATCCACCATACCGCAACCCATAATTTCCAGCCAGCCCGTACCTTTTGTAATCCGGTAATCGGTCTCACTGTTCAGTCCCCAGTATACGTCAACCTCGGCACTTGGTTCAGTAAAGGGAAAATAAGACGGTCTCATGCGGATTTTGGATTTTCCGAAAAGTTCTGTGGTAAAATACTGAATGGTCTGTTTCATATCGGCAAAACTTACGTTTTCGTCAATATACAAACCTTCAACCTGGTGAAAAATACAGTGTGACCTTGCAGACACAGCTTCGTTCCGGAACACACGGCCCGGTGCCAGTATTCTGATTGGAGGCTCATTGTTTTCCATATAGCGGATCTGCACGGAAGAGGTATGCGTACGCAAAAGGACATCGGGATTCTGCTCAATGAAAAACGTATCCTGCATATCCCTGGCCGGGTGGTATTCAGGCATATTAAGTGCTGAGAAATTATGCCAGTCGTCTTCAATCTCGGGTCCCTCGGCAATGGCGAAACCTATGGAACGGAAGATGTCATTGATCCTGTTTTTTACAATACTGATAGGGTGTCTTGTACCCATTTCCAGCGGAAATCCGGGACGGGTAAGGTCTTCCTTTTCGGATGCAGGTATCGCTTCCCCTTCATTTTTCAGCTCTTCCAGTTTTTCGGCTACTGCCTGCTTCAGCGAATTGATCCGCTGGCCGTATTCCTTCTTTCGGTCATTGGGTACTTCCTTAAACTTCTCGAACAGATCGTTCAGGATTCCCTTCTTCCCGTTAAAGCGAAGGCGAAACTGTTCAGTTTCCTCCTTTCCGGATGAGGTGAATGAGCTTACCTCTTGCAGCAGCTGGTCAATGTCATCAAACATTATCGTCGTTTTTCTTAATGGTGCAAATTTACAACATTCGGGACAAAGTAAAAAAGCAGGGCACGAATATCGCGCCCTGCCTGTAAACAATTATGCAGTTCTTATTTTTGCTCCAAAGCCTTGATGCGGATCTGGACATTTACTTCATTCTTAATAAGGCCGTTCTGTACCGGTACCTGGAATTTGACACCGAAATCTTCGCGCATAATGTCTGTTGGTTCCGTGGCAATTGAAACTTCACCCTGGCTCACTGCTACATTCGCATTGAATTTCACCGGCTTAGTGATACCTTTAATGGTTAGGTTACCTTCGAGTACAGTATTATAATCGCCTTCGGACATCGGTGAAACCTTTGTGATCTCGTAGGAAGCGGTAGGGAACTTCTCCACCTCGAAAAAATCACCGGATTTCAAATGACCTTCAAGTTTCGATTTCTGTTCAGCATCACTCTGAAGATCAACATTCTCCAAAGAAGTCATATCAGCAACAAATTTGCCGCCCTCCAACTGTCCGTCCTTAACAGTTACATCGCCATTCTCAAACTTGATAGTCCCGAAATGACTGGTATTTTCAGATTTGAAAACTTTGAATCCTTTCCATTCTATACGGCTGTTCATGGTATCAATTACATACACCTGTCCGTCACGCGTGGTGGTTACCTCGGAACTTTCACTGGTCAGGGGTTTATCCTTTCCGCAGGAAACAGCTGCACTGCCCAATATCAGGGCTGCAATAAAAGGTGATAGAAATTTAGAAGTCATACGCTAATCTTTTATTAATTACATTTACGCTAAACTAAGAAAATATATTTTAACCGCGAAAAAAGCTAATTTTGCTGCCATGCTCCTGCAAGTAAAGAATCTCCACTTTTCACACACTCCCGACAAGAAACTGTTCAACAATCTGAACCTGAACATTGATGAAGGCCAAATTATTGCGCTGGCAGGTGAAAGCGGCTGCGGTAAATCTACTCTCTTAAAGGTTATATACGGGCTGCTGGATTGGGAAGAAGGGCATATCATTATGAACGGCGTGAGCCTGATGGGCCCAAAGGGAAACCTGGTACCGGGCGAAAAAGACATGAAATTTGTTGCACAGACCTATGACCTGATGCCCTACTCCACCGTGTTTGATAATGTTGGGAAGTTTTTGTCCAACATCAACCTGGACGAAAAAAAAGCCAGAGTTTACGAATTGCTGGAAGTAGTGGGCATGGAGGATTATGCCGGGGTAAAACCGCAGTTCCTGAGCGGCGGTCAGCAGCAGCGGGTGGCTATAGCCAGGGCACTTTCGGTACTTCCCAAACTTCTTTTACTGGATGAACCCTTCAGCAACCTGGACTTTTCGCGGAAAATTGAACTTCGCGAAAGACTTTTTAGGTTTGTAAAGGAAAATAACCTGTCACTGATGATTTCTACCCACGAAATCCAGGAAGTCATGCCGTGGCTGGACCGCATCACCGTGTTGCAGGACGGAAGGCTTATCCAGAATGACAATCCACAGGAAACATATCTACATCCGTACAATTCTTATGTGGCAAAACTTTTTGGCGAAGTAAATGTACTGACTGATGAGCAGCAAGAGACACTTCAGCTTAGCCGGAATCTGTGGTATCCCCATCAGATTAAGGTCGCTGCCGAGGGTGAACCTGCACAGGTTCTTGAAAGCCGGTTTGCGGGCAGCTCTTACTGGAACCGCGTACTGGTTCAGGGTATTCCATTAGTTATTTACACTGACCAACAACTGGACAATACTGTGAATCTTATTTTTACATAGAACCCGATACATAAAAAAAGCTGCGGAATTTTCTTCTGCAGCCTCTCCTTTATAAAGTTAATTTAATCCTACAGACTTGCGGTATAAGCATTCCAGCCGGCGATTTTATAATTCAGTGCGGCAGCCTCAGGATGATCTGCTTTGTAAATACCGCGACCCACAATCATAAAATCGGTATGGAGATCGCCGAAAACTTTTTCCGGGGTATTGTACTGCTGACCCTTACCATCACCCGTATCCGCCATGCTTACGCCCGGTGTAAAGAGCAGCAATTCCTCCGGAATCTGTTTTTGGGAAACCCCGCCAATCACGTTCGGATGCGACTGTGCTACTTTCAGGGCCTCTGCCTGATAAGCGGCGTCGGTAAGCGTGCCTTTTGACGACATTCCAAGGATGGCCACTACTCCAACGTTTCGGAAGCAGTTCAGTGAGTCGTAGCCACCGATCACCTGTGAAGTTACAAAATCTGCCCAGTTGGAAATCTTATAAATCCCATAGGAGAACTGCAGTTCCTGAGTATTTCCTATATCCGCAAACTTACGGTCTTCCATAAGCAGGAAATTGTGCTTGGCAGCCAGGTCCTTCAGCGGAAGTATGGTACTGTCCGGATCAAAATCCGTTATAATATCGATATGGGTTTTAAGCGCAACAATGTGCGGACCTACTTTATCAGCAAGATCCAAAAGCTCTGCGGTGGTCATCACATCGGCAGAGGCAATCAGGTTAGTCTGCTTGGCAATAGCGGTCTCAAGAAGCCTTCTGGCCACGGAATGCTCGGTTATATCCAGTTTCTGCGCGTAGGAAAGTCGTTTTTTCTCTTCAAACCTTACTTCATTCCCCTTCAGGAAATCACTGATTCTCTGCACCTCTTCATCACCTAGATGGCCTTCTTCACGTAAAATGGCACAGACTTCAGAAATGGTAAAAAGTGTATGAACACGGAATCCCTTAGATTCCAGAAGTTCCTTACCACCCTGCTGCCTGTCCAGAACCACAACAATGTCTGACACCGAAATACCCTCATTTTCTATCTCCGGGATGGTCTCAAGCAGAGATTTTCCGCTGGTAATTACATCTTCAACCAACAGGCAGTTTTGACCTTGGGTAAAGATGCCCTCAATCATCTTCTTGGTGCCGTAATCCTTGGCTTCCTTACGTTTGATGATCAATGGAATATAACTTTCCAGGGACATGGCTGTAGCCATTGGGAGTGCAGCATAAGGAA
>CAYXUO010000141.1:0-5074 GCA_964468335.1 uncultured Chryseobacterium sp.
GCCAGACTTAGGATCTGGTGCCGTGAGGCGTGGGGGTTCGAGTCCCTTCATCCGCACCAAAAATTTCTAGGAGTAATTTTAGAAATTTTTTTATGCGAAAATAGCTCAGCTGGTAGAGCACGACCTTGCCAAGGTCGGGGTCGCGGGTTCGAATCCCGTTTTTCGCTCATCATCTACCAGGCCCTGGTGGTGGAATTGGTAGACACGCAGGACTTAAAATCCTGTGTCCGCAAGGACGTACGGGTTCAAGTCCCGTCCGGGGTACTTAAAAATTGCTGTTAATCATGGATTAGCAGCTTTTTTTATTTCAGGACCTTCCGTGATTTAATGAATGTCCGTTTACGCCATGAATGCATTTCCCTTAATCACTTACCATACTCTGTACAGTAACAGCCTTACCCGGTACTCAGGCAGTAGTCAGAGTGCTTTACCTGCGTCCATCGCTATCTTATAAAGCTAAGTCGGTAGGTCAATTCATATGTTATCCGGATACAATTGATTATTTTTGCCAATTAAGCACCTAAGCATGTCAGATATCATACAGCTTTTACCGGATCACGTTGCCAACCAGATTGCGGCAGGTGAAGTGGTACAGAGACCGGCCTCCATTGTAAAGGAGTTGCTGGAAAATGCCATTGATGCGGGTGCTTCCAAAATTGAGCTTATCGTCCGCGAGGCCGGACGTAACCTTATTCAGGTGGTAGATGACGGCGCCGGAATGTCCGAAACCGATGCCCGAATGGCTTTTGAAAGGCATGCTACCTCCAAGATCCGGACAACCGAAGATATTTTTAGAATATCGACAAAGGGATTCCGCGGCGAGGCTTTGGCTTCAATAGCCGCCGTAGCCCAGGTGGAACTCAAAACAAAAAAAGAAGGCTCCGCAGTTGGTACCAATATCTATATTGAAGGAGGCGGACTGCAGTTTCAGGAACCCGTGCAAACAGTGGCCGGCTCTAACTTCTGCGTGAAAAACCTTTTCTACAACGTTCCGGCACGCCGCAAGTTCCTGAAGAACAATAATGTGGAGTTCCGCCATATTATGGACGAGTTCCACCGTGTAGCATTGGCTCATGAGCATATTGAATTTTCGCTGTTTCATGACGATGATCCTGTATTCCGGCTTCGGAAGGGTTCGCAGATGCAGCGTATTGTGGAAATCTTTGGTCGGAAACTGCATCCACTTCTGATTCCGGTAAAAGAAGATTTGGGTTGGGTGAAACTGGACGGTTTTGTAGCCAAGCCGGAAGGGGCAAAGAAAGTGCGCGGCGAGCAGTTTCTTTTTGTGAACGGCAGGTTTTTCCGCAGCCCCTACTTAAACAAAGCTGTTCAGGAAGCGTTTGAAGGACTTTTGCTGCCCGGATTGATTCCGACTTTTTTCCTTTATCTGGAACTGGATCCGGAGAAAATCGACGTAAATATTCATCCACAAAAAACAGAAGTTAAATTTGAGGACGAACATGTAATTTTTGCTCTCGTCCGTTCCACTGTTAAAAAAGCGCTGGGCATATATAATATTGCTCCCAGCCTGGACTTTGACCGTGATCCTCAGATGGATATTTTCCATACACCCAGAACGGGAGGCGAGGTAAGCTTCAGGATGCCGGAGATCCAGGTAGACCGAAACTACAATCCTTTCCGCGAAGAAGCTCAGGTGAAAAGCGAGGAAATACAGAATTTGGCACAGATGTATCATCAAACCATTGAAGCTGCCCCGTCTAAAATCAATCTTTTTGAAGATGAAGATTTCGACGAGGATCTGATGAGACTTCCCAATGGTTACTGGCTCCTGAACAAAGGAGAAAAAACTTTGATGCTGGATTTGGGGAGGATGCACCGCCTGGTAGTAACGGAAAAAAACAGGGACAGAAAAAAGGAACAGGTTTCGCATGCTCTGCTGTTCTCGCTGGAGTACCACATGAACGAAATTGAAAAGAATAAATATAAATCAATTAAAAAATTCCTGCCTGAACTGGGATTTGATATTAAAGTCGCACATGAAAACGTACTTCGCGTAGATGCGGTTCCCACCGGACTGAAAGAGACCCAGGTGGTGAAATTCCTGGAGGAACTTTTCGAAATTATGGAATACCGTACTGAAGATCAGTTTATGGACTTCTATAACAGCAAATGGAGCAGGACGCAGAGTAAATCCCGTTTCGACTTCATTTATAAAAATGACGCTGAGCAGGTGATACGCGACTTTTTACAACTGGGCTTCCCCGCTTATCTCCCGGACGGGAAATGCTGTTATGTAGAACTTCCGCTGGAGGATTTGAAAAATAAATTTTAAGAAATTATGTTCAGAGAGATCACCCCACTGGTTAAAGCCATTATCATAATCAACGCGGTCCTGTTTATCTTGACCTACTTTAATATTATTCCTTACCTGTTTTATTATCTGGCAGCCTATTATCCGATGTCCGAAAGCTTTAAAAGCTGGCAGATCGTAACACATATGTTTACCCACGGTGGCTGGATGCACCTGCTATTCAACATGTTTACCCTTTTCAGCTTTGGTCCGGTGCTGGAGAAAATCCTGGGTCAGCGTAAATTCATCATCTTCTATCTTGTTTGCGGTCTGGGATCCTTTGTAATCTATAATTTGTGGAATTATTTCCAAATCCTGCAGCTTTCGCAGGAACTTACATCCCTAAATGTAAATCCTGCTGCCGTGTTTGCCAATGCAGACCGATTCAATCTAAATGAATCCTACTACAACTCGCTGAATCCGAAGGGAAAAGAGCTTTTCCAACTTCTGGTAACACCTATGGTAGGTGCTTCCGGAGCCATTTTTGGGGTAATTACCGCATTTGCCATACTGTTCCCCAATGCGGAATTGATGATGATGTTCATTCCTGTGCCGATAAAGGCTAAGGTTCTTTTGCCCATTGTAATTGCCGGTTCTCTCTTTTTAGGTTTCAGCCAGTTCGAAGGTGACAACATCGCCCACTTTGCCCACCTTGGCGGGGCATTGATCGGATTTCTCTGGATCCGCAACTGGAAAAGTAAACAAAACCGCTTCGACAGGTTTTAGCAATGATCTTACGAAAATTTTTATTGCTTTTACATACGGGCGTTGTGATGCTGTTACTGGCAACTTTGCTGAACGCCTACATTCCGCCGTCGGTGCTTCCGGGTTTGAATCTGCTTTCGCTTGCGTTCCCTGGCCTGTTTGCCGTACACCTTTTATTGTGCCTCTTTTGGATACTTTTATGGAAGAAGCAGGCCGTGTTCTTTCTGGCCGTGTCAATTCTATTCCTGAATCCCGTCCGCAGGTGGCTGAACTACAATCCCCAATCAGCAGACACCCCCACTTTGAAGGTCGTTTCGGCCAATCTGAAAACCGGAAAACTTGGCGAAAAAGAAGCCTCTGACTATCTGAACAAAACCGGTGCAGACCTGATGATTCTGCAGGACCCGGGTGAAGTGCAGAATATGATCGGTCTCCCACACAAGTCCACGGAGTACTGGGTTGTTTCGGTCTCATCAGCTACTGAAATTGTGAAACAGGGTCCACTTTTTACAGAAAACGGCTATACATTTTATGCCGATATCAAACATCAGGGAAAGATAATCCGGGTTATCAATGTTTACCTTACTCCATTTTTCCTTGACAAAAATAAAGTCCGGCCGGCAGAGGACCTGAACCAGAACAAGAGCAAGGCAAAGTATATACTGAAGCGCCTTATACCTACCTTCAAAATCCATGAGGCTGAGGTAAATGCCATTGCGGAAGCAGTTAAAAATTCTCCGTATCCCGTAATTTTGGCAGGAGATTTTAATGCAGTACCTAACTCCTACGAATATTATAAGCTTCGGGGAGATTTAAAGGATGCTTTTGTAGAAGTTGGCAGGGGTTCTGCTACCAGTTTTCATGATTATAAAGTCCCCATAAGGATAGATTATATCTTTGCCTCCAAAACTATAAAACCAATTGGCTACCGTGTGGACAGGTCGGTAAGGATATCGGATCACTACCCTGTGATAGCAGAATTTAAAATTGATTAATACGATGAAATCGCTACCCTTTATCTCGATACTGATTTTAATCAGCGGCTGTTCGGAGAAAAAAGCCGTGAAGGACGCACCGGCAGTGGACGAGGAAGTGCATGCCGACTACGATACCATTGCCATAGATTCCTTTTCACCGGGGGCGACTTCAGCTGCAGTGGAAGCCAGAATGAGGCAGGCGGCTATAATTTATGCAGATTCGGTCTCGCAGGTGCGCAAAGACCAGGAACACACGGTGAATAAAAAGTCTGAAGATGCTGCTGCCAAAAGTGTTCAAAACGGGTCCACATCGGCAAAGACGAAAACCAACAGTGCGATCCCAGAAAATCCTCAACAAAATCCTTAATATATCTGTAACCAAATGACAAATACAATGAAAAAGCTGATGATTACGGGAATCACTTCCCTGGCTCTTACCGCCTGCACGAAAACCGAAACCAAAATTGAAACCTTTGAAAACCCCGATGGCAGCGTAACTACAACAGTCGTTGAGAATGAAGAAACTACCGGCCTGGATACCGTTGCGATCACTAACACGGTAGAGAATGCTAAGGAAAAGCTTGACATAGCCGGCGAAAAAATAGAAAAGGCAGCAGATAAAGCCGGTACCGAACTGAAAAAGGCCGGCGAAGATGTAAAAGTAGCCACAAAAAAAGGTGCTGAAAAGGTAGAACGTTCTGCCGATAAAGCCGAAGCGGACCTTAAAGAGAACTAATCTGCGGCGTTCAGCTTGAGAAGCGGATCAATATACTCCCGGTCATTGCTTAGTCGGGGGACTTTATTTTGTCCGCCCAATTTACCCCTATCGGACATCCAGCTATAAAAAAGCTTCGGTCTGGCAATATGGATAATCGGTCTGTTAAGGGTCATATTATTGTAGCGCTTGGCTTCATAATCAGAATTGATCGATTTCAGATGGTTATCAAAGACATCTGTGAAAAGGTCCATATCACTTGGAGCGTGGCAGAATTCAAAAATCCATTCGTGGGCGCCTCCTTTTCCGTCCTTCATGAAAACCGGTGCTCCGGTATAGTCTGATACCGAAGCCTGAGTTACTTCG
>CAYXUO010000142.1:0-5012 GCA_964468335.1 uncultured Chryseobacterium sp.
ATCCACTGTGTCCATTTGTAATAGGAAGGTTCGGAAGTTCGTACTTCACGGCTCCAATCAAAGGAAAAGCCGATTCGGCGCATCTGTTCCTCATATCGCGTTATATTCTGCTCTGTGGTCACCGCAGGATGCTGTCCGGTCTGAATGGCATACTGTTCAGCCGGAAGGCCAAAACTGTCGTAACCAATAGGATGCAGCACATTGAAACCCTGATGTCTCTTGTATCTTGCAAAGATATCTGAGGCAATATATCCCAGTGGATGACCTACGTGCAGCCCCGCTCCCGAAGGATACGGAAACATATCCAGGGCATAAAACTTAGGCCTGGAAGGGTCTTCAGAGGTTTTATAGGTTTGATTTTCTTGCCAGTATTTCTGCCATTTACGGTCAATCTGCTGATGGTTGTAAAACATTATTCCTTATTATCAATGAGTTTGCAAATTTAAGGCATTGCATCCAAACAACACCATAGAAGAGCGGAAAGCTGGCAAAGCAATAATGGACAGCAATTATACAAAAGCGCAAAAAAAAACCCTTCCGGCAGGAAGGGCCTTAAGTTCTGTTTGCCTGATACTAGTTCACACGTACCATCGTGTAAACCTGAGACTCGTAAGTATCGGCATTAAGGTCTATTTCCTCAATTTTTAGGTTCATGGTAGTATCTGTAATATCGGAAATCTTACCGGTATCCTGTCCTGTAAGATAATTGATTACAATTTCTCCTGTTTTAGGATTGTACTGATAGTTAATCGTGCTCTGAAAAGCAATATGGCAGGTAGTAAAAGTATCGTCCTGAGTGACCACACTACCGGTATTGTTTTCATTGAAAGTCCATCTGGACAGCTGCTGGCAATCTGTATAATAAAAGGATTCTGAATTGGAGCCATTATTGTCCACTTTCGTTTCCACCATTTTTACAGGCTTCCATACACCAACAATATTAGACTTTACTACTTCATCATCATCGCAGCTCAAAAGGAAACTAAATGCGAAAAGGGCTGCACAAAACAAGAGTATTTTTTTCATGAAATTATTTTAAGGGTTAAAAGTAATAAATATTTTAAAGATTGAAATGATTTTGTTTACGTTGACGGCCGTAAAGATATTATTTTTGCACGGAATTCATTTACAGCAGCATAAATTCGCAAAGATAAAGACCGGCGGTCTTTTAACCGTTACCTTAAGAAATTCATTTTCAGCAAAGGGCTTCTGCCGGATATGAAAACGTGGCATTTTCCCAAAACTTATATTATGGAGTACTCAAAAGAATTTAAGCAGGCACTCAGTGCATTTACCTCCACAGAAAAGGACAAGTTGATTTTCAGGCTGCTCAGGAAAGACAAAATACTGTCGCAAAAACTTTATTTTGAACTTATTGACCCGGAGAATACAGATCACAAACGGGAGCAGATGGAAACCTATATCACGCAAACAGTGTCCGCTGCTGCAAAGAGCATCCGCAACCCCAAACTATTTTTGCAGCTCATCCGTAAGGTAAGTGCCAAAATTACCGAGCATGTAAAAATTACTACGGATAAGTTTGGCGAAGTTTCACTTAACCTGCTGCTGATCGCTGAAATCCTGAAACAACCACAGCGACATGGCGATGCTTACAAGCTGCATATTTATCTGATAAACAAAACCCTCAGAATGCTTACGCTAACCGTAAAACTGGATCCTGATTATTTTATAGATCTTTCTGAGTTGTACAGTTTGGTAAAAAGCAGGATTGCAAACGATCAGCAATTGAAAACACTGAGCTCTAATATAGGTCTGAAGCTACAATGGCTGGATGCGGACACGATACCCGAAAATATCGCTGATATTTACAGAAATATAAAAAGCAGCGGATTGCTACGCTAGAATTTTGCCGATGATGATGCGTGTGGCATCGGGCTGGTCGGTTACAAAACTTCCGGCCTTCTGCCCCATTTCACGTAACATTTCATCGTCATCCAGCAGCTTCAGCAGAAAATCGGAAGCCTGGGTTTCATTTTCGAATGATTTTCCGCCGTGTTGTGTCACTAATTGATCGGCTTCAGGATTTTTGGTATATCTGTTTCCGAAAAGAACAGGAATTCCAAATGTAGCGGCTTCAAGAATATTATGAAGGCCACTGGAGTGAAAACCGCCGCCCACCACTGCCACATCGGCATATGAGTACACTTTGGAGAGTAAACCAATACAGTCTATGATAAGTACCTGTGCATCCTTTGGAAGAGGTTTACCTGCATCAAGTTGCGAATACAGGACTGCATTCGGAAAAAGGTTCAATAGGTTTTCAGTACGGGCAAGGTCATGGGGCGCGATTATAATTTTAACATTGGGTTCATGATAGGCAACCAGAAGGGCAATCTGCTCCTCAGTTTCCCATGACGAGCCCAATACCACCAACTGATTTCCACACTTAAACTGCTCCACAAATGGCACATGGTTATCCCGTTCCCTAATTTGCTTTACCCTGTCAAAACGCGTATCACCTGCAATTGATGACTGATGCAGGCGCAGCGTCTTCGCTAAACCATAAGAAGTGGGTGTCTGATGAAAAAACCAGCTAACGCTGTCGCGAAGCTGTTTCACAAACCAGCTTCCATAGGGCTTGAAAAACAGCTGCCTCTCGTAAAAAAGTGCTGAAATAACGTAAATCTTAGCTCCCTTACTGTTCAGATGAGCAAGGAGGTTATACCAGTACTCGTATTTTACCGTAACGAAAATATCTGTGCTGAAATTTGAAGTAAACTGCTGAACCCAGCGCGGAGTATCAAAAGGAAGATAGCAAACAGCATCGGCAATATGATTTTTGTGAATCACATTATCATATCCTGATGGTGAAAAAAAAGTAATCAGAATCTTGTGTTCGGGAAACTTCTCTTTCAGCTTTTCCAGCACGGGAATGCCCTGCTCATATTCGCCGAGACTGGCCGCATGCATCCAAATTACCCTGTCAGTAGGTGAAAATGCAGTTTTTACAATATCACAGCTTTGCCTTCTGCCGGCCAGACCCTTTTTCAGTTTATAGCTGAAAACGGCCCCTGCCTTCATGCCGAAAATCATTAGTGAAATAAAAATATTGTAAATGGACCTCATCTTAATTACGGGCTGAATTAGTTTTGTTTAACGGTCTCGTTCACCTTTCCAAGGTAAATGAGCAAACCAATGATTCCTACATACAGAAATCCCAGAATTATTCCCGGCGACAATGAAAACTGCGCTGTATTATCCAGAGCCACCTGTACAGTCTGATAGGACATCCATCCAAAAATAAGCAGGATCACGGTGCAAAGCATGGAGATAAAGATTCGGACGGCGTCAGTATTTTTTTTGAAATCTTCCGGAAGATTAATTTTGGCAGGATTATAATAGATGTAGCAGCAAAGCGCGAAAAGCAGAGTTGCAATACCTGCCTCCAGCCAGATCATATTTCGGTCTCCAAAACCGTCCGGCGTACCGTCGCCGGAAAAATGCACCGGAATGACTGCGGGGAGGTCTGCGTAAAGTACTGCAGGGTAAATCCAGATAAAACCCAGCAAAATAAGGTTGATGATGAATAAAAATTTCGTCAACATATTCACGTAATTATAAAAGTCGCCTTACAAATCTAAGCCTGTGCGTATGTCTGTTAAGGTCTACATTGAAGATACCGGAAGAGTCCAGCAGGTCTATCCTTACTTTGCCATAGGCATGGATAATCCGCTGGTCCTGCAGCATCATTCCTACATGAACAATGTTTCCTTCTTCGTTTTCAAAAAAAGCCAGGTCGCCGGGCAGGCTTTCTTCAATAAAATCCAGGACTGTACCTACTTCGGCCTGCTTCTGAGCGTCGCGCGGCAATAAAAGCCCGTGCACTTTAAACACAATCTGCATGAAGCCACTGCAGTCAATACCGTAAAAACTCCGGCCACTCCATAAATAGGGTGTATTAAGAAAAACCATGGCGGTCTTTGCCAGACTTTCATGGGTTGCGGAGATAAGTTCCGTGTTGTCCTGTGAGATTATTTCGCTGCCCATTGAGATCATTACGGGACCGCTTCCAGTTTGGACAAAGCCAAATAACTCAGTAAATATACTGACTGGCCGGGTGGAAAATTCTTCATCTGAAATTGCAGTGAGTTGAGTATAATGAACAAAACCCTCGTAACCATCATAATCCATACGTACTTTCCGAAAATGACCCACTGTTTCCAGCAAATCGGCGCTTTCGCCAAAGAGCATCTGCGAAACCATCTCGGAGCGGTGTGCAGGCTCCAGCCGGAGCGGTGCTGCAGAAACATTGCAAACTGCCTTTCCCATGAACGTTTATACTTACTTTTTCCTGATTAAATTAATCCCGTCCCGCAAAGGTAAAATAAGATTCTCAAAATCGCCGTCACGTGCCACCAAATCGTTGAGTTCGATAATCTGCTGTGTTGCTTCATCTGCAGGTCCGTCTGTCAGCACCTTACCGTACCACAATACATTATCCAACAAAACAACAGAGCCGGAGCGCAATCTGGGTTTTATAAGGTTCCAGTAACTTACATAGTTTTCCTTATCGGCATCAATAAATACCAGATCAAAAACCTCATCGGTTTGCTCCAGATAATCTAAGGCATCCTGAATAATAAAATTAATTTTTTTTGAATGGGGGCTTTCCTCAAAGTACTTTTTCGGAATATAAGCCAGTTCATCATTAACATCAAGCGTAGTAATCTTGCCGTCGGGAACAAGTCCTTCGGACAGGCAAAGAGTGGCGTAACCCGTAAATGTCCCGATTTCCAGGATATTGCGCGGACTCAGCATTTTGGAGATTATTGTAAGCAGCCTTCCCTGCTGATAGCCGGAAAGCATATGAGGCTGTGTAGTTTTGTGATAGGTTTCGCGCCGTAATCTTTTCAGATGTTCAGGCTCCTGCGAGGCGTTATTTTCCAGGTATCGGTCCATTTCCGGACACGTTTCTTCAAAAAAACTCATATCATTAAACTTTAAAAAAATAAATAAACAAAAAAATCCCGAATAAACGGGATTTCAACAGG
>CAYXUO010000143.1:0-4970 GCA_964468335.1 uncultured Chryseobacterium sp.
CAGATCCCATTTACGACAAAATCGCCAGAAAACGAAAAACACTCGCCGCCGAAGCCTGCCTCCTGCCCACGCCGGCAGAACGGAAAAAATTTCTGTGAGGTAATGCTTTACTTACGAAGACGTTTCTTTATAATGCTATTTCCTTTCTAGCCAGAAGGCCACCTGTACCAGCGCAATAAGTGCCGGAACCTTCAGTCTTGCCTGTCTGACCAGGGGTGGCAATACCAAACAAGAGGTATCAAAAAATAGTAGCCGATAAGGATATTGTGCAGAGCATGTGAAGTAAAGGCAACTGCCTGGATCTCGCTGTGATTGAGAACTTCTTCGGAAAATATATTCAGAACTGTTCTGTACCAAAAAGTTCGGTTCAACTGGGAAGCTTCAAAAGGAAATAAATGAATACATAAAATATTATAATCACCCAAAATACGACTGAATTTAAAAGGAGAAAGTCCGGTACAGAACCGGACCCTTTCCTTTTAAGAATCGTTTAATAAAAAGATTTTTTTTGTATAAACCTTTGGGTGCGGTCTAAAGGTGCGGCAGATTTTCTGTGAACAAACGGTAAGCTAAATGTGGCCGGATTTTTAGACTCGCTTCAATCAGATTAATGTGGCAGTTTATCACGGAAATATCCGTAAATCCAGGTCCCGGCAATAGCACTCAACAGGGTTACGGCAACAGCTGTCGCGCCGGTACCTATCTGTGCGAACAGCGGCCCGGGACAGGCGCCGGTAAGTGCCCAGCCCAATCCGAAAATCAGTCCTCCATAAATCTGTCCTTTATTAAATTTCTTGTCATGGAATACGATTTCCTCTCCGTAGATTGTTTTTGCCCTGAATTTTTTAATCAGAAAGATAGAAGCCATGGCCACAAGGATTGCCGAGCCGATGATTCCGTACATATGAAAAGACTGCAGCCTGAACATCTCCTGGATCCTAAACCAGCTGATTACTTCGGCTTTGATGAAAACTATTCCGAAAAAAACACCTACTGCCAGATATTTCAGATTGTGGTACCAGCGGTGTTCCAGCGCACTTTCGTTCACGCACATGGTATCCAGCGAGCGCACTTCGAGGTCGGCATTATTGTCTGTTGGTTTTTGCATTTTCGTTTAAAATTTATAATGATAAGATTAGGGGTAAAATGAAGTTGGCCATAATAAATCCTCCAATCATAAAGAATACGGTGGCGATCAGGCTCGGAAGCTGAAGATTGGCAATGCCCATAATGGAATGTCCGCTGGTGCATCCGCCTGCATAGCGGGTTCCGAAGCCTACCAGCAAGCCGCCACCCACCATCATGATAAGGCCGCGCGCGGTGAACAGGGATTCCCAGTTCATAAGTTCAACCGGTACCAAATTGCTGTAATCTGTGATGCCGTAGCCTGCCAGTTCCTGCGCAAGATCGGGATGAACATTTACCGCCTGTGGGCTACTTAATAATGTTACGGATATAATACCGCCAATGAGAATACCAAGTACAAAAACCAGGTTCCATATCTCTTTTTGCCAGTTATAGTTAAAGAAAGGAATACCCGACGGCATACATGAGGCACAGATGTGACGTAACGAAGAGGAGATTCCGAATGATTTATTACCGAGAATAAGCAGGGCAGGGACGGTAAGTCCAATCAGTGGTCCGGCCACATACCATGGCCAGGGAGATGAAAGTATATCTGTCATTTAAATTTGCTTTAACAGGTTTTGAATATTATGTAGGCTGCCGCCGTTATATACCTTGGAAACACCTGCCTGATCCAGAATGATTTTAGCCTGGCTGCTGCGGTTGCCACTGCGGCAGAAAACTACAATGTTTTCCTTTCCGGCAAAGCGCCTCAGATCTTTCGAAACAGTGTTCAATGGGATGTTCACAGCGCCCTTAACGGAGCCACCCTGAAACTCTTCGCGGGTGCGCACGTCTACAAGAAAAGGCTTATGCTTCATGATTTCTTCAAGCTCAGACTGATCCGGAGCTGAAAAAAGATTTTTTAATAAGTTGAACATATTTATAGTATTTAAATTTTAATTAAAAGTCTGTAATTTCCTTCAAGAGAATATATACGCCCATTACCAGGACAAAATAGCCAAATGCGGGTTTTAGTTTTCTGCCGTCTGTACGGGCAGAAATATACATTCCGATAAAGACTCCCGCAATGGCCAGCAAAGCAACTTTAATAATTAATGCCCACTCCACCGAAAATTGTGCGATGGATATACTGAATCCAAACAAAGAATTGACCGCGATGATGAAAAGGGAAGTGCCTATGGCTTTCCGGATGTCCAGACCAAGCAGATTGACCAGCGCCGGGATAATGATAAAGCCGCCACCTGCTCCCAGCATTCCGGTAGTTATGCCTGTTGCAGCACCAAAGGCCAGGATAGCCACCACATTTTTTTTAACCGGCCTTTCTTCGTCACAATCTTCTCCCCGACATTTTTTAATCATACTGTAGGATGCCGCTACCATCAAGATGGCAAAGGTGATCATCAGGAACATATCCTTACTGAGCAGCCAGTTACCCACAGTTAGTATTTCCTCCGGCACGGCGGGAAAAATATATAAGCGCGTAAGATAAACTGTAATTACAGATGGAAGACCAAAGAACAATGCGGTACGGAGATCTATCTGCCCTTTGCGGAAAAATGACACCGAGCCCACCATACTGGTTATCCCTACCACAAACAGGGAGTAGAAGGTCGCAATGGCTGCATCCAGCCGAAAGAGATAAACCAGCACCGGGACCGTGAGTATGCTTCCGCCGCCGCCAATAAGCCCTAATGAAATTCCGATAAGAAGTGAAGCTGCGTAACCCAGTATTTCCATGATGATTTTTTGATGCTGCAAAATTGCATCATCCGGAAAACGCACACCGCTACTTAGGTTACATTAGCGTGATTTTGTTTCGGCCCAGTTGCAACTGTCCGCGCTCTTCAAGCTGTTTCAGGAGCCTGGAGACCACCACACGTGCAGTGCCCAGTTCATTGGCCAGCTGTTCATGAGTTACCTGGAGGGTATTGCTGCCTGTAACCTGCTTCTTTTTCTGCAGTAAATCGAGGAGCCGCTCGTCTACTTTTTTAAAAGCGATGGCATTTACAATCTCCAGCAGTTCTTCAAACCTCTTATGATATAGTCTGAAAATATAATCCAGCCATTCCGGATATTCCTTAATGAACAGGGATACCTTTTCCAAAGGAAGAAACAGGATTTCCGCATCTTCTTCCACTTCGGCGCGGACTTTACTTCTTTCATCATGAAGTCCTCCCAGAAAGGACATAATGCAGCTTTCACCGGGTTTTATGTAATACAGCAGTATTTCGCGACCGTCCTCTTCGGTACGCATCACCTTCAGTGTCCCGCGTGTAACAATCGGAATGGCCCGGATAAGTGAGTTCTCGTCCAAAATCATTTCTCCGGCCTTATAATTGCGCACCGTGCTGAACTGAGTAAGCTTGGAAATCAGTTCGGGTGCGTTTTTTAATTCAATAATCTGTTCCAGTGATTGCATACATCAAATATAGCCAATTTAAGGAGCATGTGACGGACTTCCTTTTTAATTATGTATGGAAAAGTCGCTGAAGACTGCAACTAACTGTTTTTATACCACCTTTTTTTCAGCCAGAAAGCTACGCTCACCAGGGCAATCAGGGCGGGTACTTCCACCAACGGGCCAATTACCCCAGCAAATGCCTGACCGGAATTGATACCGTAAACGCCTATGGCTACGGCAATTGCCAGCTCAAAATTATTGCCCGCAGCAGTAAAGGAGATAGCGGCGTTTTTGGAATAATCGGCGCCCAGTTTTTTACCTGCAAAAAAACTGATCAGAAACATGAGTGCAAAATAGATGACCAGCGGTATTGCGATGCGAAGAACATCTAAGGGAATCTGTACAATCATTTCGCCTTTAAGGCTGAACATGATAACAATCGTGAACAACAGCGCGATTAAAGTAATGGGAGAGACCTTTGGAATGAATACGCCGTTATACCATTCCTCACCTTTGGCTTTCAACAGAAAATATCGGGTCAGAAATCCCAGGGCGAAAGGAATTCCCAGATAAATCGCCACACTTTCGGCGATCCGACCGATGGTGATATCGACTTCAGAGCCAGTGATTCCGAACAGCGGAGGTAAAACCGTAATGAATAGGAAGGCATAAATACTGTAGAAAAGCACCTGAAAAATACTGTTGATGGCTACAAGTCCTGCGGCATATTCACGGTTTCCTTCGGCAAGCTCATTCCACACCATTACCATAGCGATGCAGCGGGCAAGGCCGATCAGAATCAACCCGATCATGTATTCGGGATAATCGTGCAGGAAAATGATGGCCAATGCAAACATAAGAATAGGGCCTATCACCCAGTTCAGCAGCAGGGAAATCCCCAGGATTTTCGTGTTTTTAAAGACTTTAGGAAGCTCCCGGTACCGTACTTTGGTGAAAGGCGGATACATCATGAGGATGAGGCCGATCGCCAGCGGAATATTGGTAGTCCCGTAGGAAAAGGTATTGATCACCGTAGAGGAATTGGGAAAAAAATACCCAATCGCCACCCCCAGAAACATGGCAAGGAAGATCCAGAGCGTAAGGTTTTTATCCAGAAAAGACAGTTTTTTTCTTTCGTGCGGTGCACAGTTATTTGCCGCCATCGGTATTTCGATTAGGGGTTGACACCAGATTCATTACAAAGTACATCTCAGCCGCAATCTCCAGGCTCCGCTCAAAATAAACCCGGTCCATCTCATGAGTTCCGTCGCTGGATTTGGGGTCTTCAAACTTTACAGCCACACGCTTTTCTGCACCTGCGATAAAAGGACAGCCCACGTCGGCATTGGAACAGGTCATCACAGCGGCAAAACCGGATACCGGATTGAAGGCATCATCATATTTCTTGGAAAAACAGATGACCGCGACCTCCCGCTGCCGGTCGCTGACAGGATTGGACTTCGATCTGCCATCCCTCAAG
>CAYXUO010000144.1:0-315 GCA_964468335.1 uncultured Chryseobacterium sp.
AGAAAAGAAGAAAAGGTTATGCTAAGAAGAACGGTCACAGACAACAGCTTACTCAAATCATCGTAACCGGTATCACTGGTTTCGAAGGTGAGAAGAAGACGAAGAAAGCTGAGCCTAAAGCAAAAAAAGAAGCTGCAGCAACTGAAGAAGCTAAAGCAACAAACGACAGCACATCAGCTGAATAATTTAAACCGAAAAACCTTAGAATAAAATGGCACACAAAAAAGGAGTTGGTAGTTCCAAAAACGGTAGAGAATCGCATTCCAAAAGACTGGGTGTAAAGATTTTCGGAGGACAGGCAGCGATTGCCGGAAA
>CAYXUO010000144.1:325-4938 GCA_964468335.1 uncultured Chryseobacterium sp.
TCATGCACTTGTAGACGGAAAGGTTGTCTTCAGAAAGAAGCAAAACAACAGATCATTTGTATCTATTGAGCCTAACGCATAAGTAAGCGTTCCGGTTTTACCGGCATAAAATATAAATCCCTGATTCTTAATGAGTCGGGGATTTTTTACATGTTGATATTGATTTCGTTAAATTATCGGGAGGATTAGAAGGCATAAAAAATCCAGCCCATTTATGAGCCGGAAAATATTCTTTGTTTGATATGAACTGCTATGCTTTGCGGCGTCTGAAGCCGTAAAGGAGGAAGAAGGCATAGGCCATGATCAGCATTCCCACCACCATTATTGTATTGTACATAAACCCACTCTCCTCTGTTCCGCGGACCATTATTCCTGCTCCTGTTAGCACTGTTACAGCTCCCAGCAGAATCATCCTTACTATCTGTTTCATATATGTAGTTGTACTCATTTCAGTGAATAAAGATCTTATGACCTTCCGAAGGTAAAAGGACTTAAAATCGTGCCAGAATGAGTTTTCTGCAGTTAAATATGATTAATATAAGTTGTAAGTTGCTGATTTAAAGGAGTTGGGAAATAATAAGCTAGTAAAAGAACTGTATTCCGGCTTTGATTCCGAACTTTTCAATATTGGGATTGTTCAGGTAATTCCCCCGCCAGTTGAAATCTACACGCAGGAACCTGAGGTTACCCCAGCCTATATTCTCAATACCGAAGCCGTATTCATAGTAAATATTACGGTCCGGTGCCGAGTATTTATAGCCTTCTACATTAATGTTTTTTGAAGCTTCACTAAGGGTGCCGTATGCACCGCGGATAAATGCGACTTCGCGAAGTTTAAGTTTTTTAATCAAAGGAATAAATGAAAGGATCTTCCCGTTGAAGTGGTGTTCCAGATGTCCCGTGGTATAAGTATCAGCTACAAATTCATAGTAATTAAGCTGCGAAAAGGTATTGGCCACCAAACTGTACGACTGGTTTCCCGGAATTACATTCTGAAGCGCCAGCGGAACCGGGTCAAAATTCTTCCCGGCCTCCAGGTTAATGAAGGACTTGCCCCAGCTTCCGATAAGCATTGGCTTGAAAAACATAAACTGCAGCTTGTTATAGCCGTAATCTGCATTGAACACGTTTTCCAGTCCGCGGGTATATTTCACCACAATGGTTGGAGCCAGCGTGCTGTGCTCGTACCGGTCCACACCGGTTTGCGAGAATTTAGCGCCGGGTCTTGCGATCAGACTGAGGGTAACATGGGAATCATTTACTGTTTTACGCAACATCCCGTCATTATCATGATAATACAGGTTGAATCCTTCCTCATTAGCCGATTTTATACTTTGCAGCGTTCCGTCCAGCCTTACGGTGAAATTCTTCAGCGGATCAATAGCGGCGAATACATTCGTTTGATTTACGGAGCTTAAAGAGGCGTTTTCACCCCTTCCGAATACAGAGGACGAGGCAAAGCTGCGGGACATAATTCCGTCGTCCGTAGTGAGCTGTACGCCCAGTTGCATGACATCCCTTCTGGTGCCTGCCCCTATGGTAAACCGGTTCACTTTATTGAACATATACTTGGCCTCGGCACCGTATTTAAACTTGCGGTCTTTGAAGCCGTAAGCTCCGTAGCCCTGAATGCGCCAGTCATCGTTCTGAGAGAAATACGTCCGGCCTCCCAGGCGTATCCGGTGGCCTTCCACTTCATTATTACCGTAGATGGAGTACAGATCGCCTATATCAACAGCATTTCCCACATTATAATATCCGGAGGCAAAGGTTTCGTAGGTTTTGGTGATCCGGCGGAAGCGGGGAGTCTCTTCCAGTTTTTCCAGCATTTCGTAAATTCCTTTTTCCTGTTGGTTTAAGGAGTCAACCCGCGCGGCCTGCCAATACTGGTCATCTTTACTGATAAATTCCTCGCTTAACTCATCTTCTTTCGTTTCAAAGTCCGCGGCCGTAAGCGCAGGATTAAATTGATATTCGGAATAATCTACACTGCGTGTTGCAACCAGGCTTTTTGCCTTCTTGCTTTTGGAAAAGGCAGAAAGGTCCAGCACCGTCCGGTACTTTTTAGGCAGGAAGGTGCTGTCGTCAGGGTTGTCGTATTCCAGTTCGGTAAAGATGCCGTTCACAAAGTTTACGCTCATCTTGTTTGTGGAGCGCAGCGTGGCCTGGGTCACAGCGTAATGATCTGTGGAAATATAGAGTTGCCCTTCAAAAGCCAGCACATCGGACCGGCGTGGTTCATAACGGATATGAAATACTTCCTGTCCATTTATGGTAAGGGTATCCATGAGCTCGTAATTGTAGGTGCTGAAACCGTCGCGGGACACAGGGCTCTGGAAGCCGATATCAAAATAGTTGATGGTGTTTTCGTAAATGTCAATCTCCCGGTAAAGATTCTTTGCGGTAAGCGTTACAATCTGGTTATCCTCGAATCCTGAAGTCTTCTGCGCTACCAGGAGCCGTTTCTTTCTTTTGGAGGGATTATTCTGGCCGATGTTGGTATAGACAGACTCATTCAGAAATAGGGGCAGCGCCAGGTTCCCGTTGGCAGCAGAATCTGCATAATCAAAAATAAAATCCAGCTTCTTGAAAATTTTCCGGTTCATGAAAGCACTGTCGATATTGGCCATATCGAACTGGATTTTTTCATATTCGCGGAAGGAGTAGGTGTCAAACTTATCCAGGCCATTATTGCGTTTCCGTTTCCAGACTTCCTGCATAATTGCATAGGCGGGGTTTTCCTTTTTACTCTTATAAACCTTTTTCCCTTTTTTAAGGATTATTTCCTCCATTTGCCTTTCATCGGTCTGCGCTGCAGGATAAAAAGATAGGAGAAGCAGTGCAATTGTCAAAAGCCTTGGCCAGTAGGTGTTATTCACTTTAAATTCTGTGTAAAATCATGGTACTCTTTGCAATAACTATGCTAAAGGAAAGGTGTGGGCAGTTTCTGAAAACAAAAAAAACCATCAGATATTTCTGATGGTTTTGCTCCTCTTCTTGGGCTCGAACCAAGGACCCTCTGATTAACAGTCAGATGCTCTAACCAACTGAGCTAAAGAGGAGTGTTGCTCTTTGCTGTAAGCGTGTGCAAATATAGTACAATTTTAATTTGCCGCAAATTTTTTGGTCGAAAAATTAAATTTTACCTGTAAAAATTTTGAAGATGTCGTTTCCAAAGATAAGCAGCATCAGGCCTAACAGAAAAATAACACCAATCATCTGCGCATGTTCCAGCACTTTCTGTGGTACAGGCTTGCCCGTGATGATTTCCCAAAGGGTAAACATAACGTGGCCACCATCCAGACCCGGAATCGGAATCAGGTTCAGGAAGGCCAGCCATACTGAGAACATGGCCGTAAAACTCCAGAAGGCAGGCCAGTTAATGCTGAAGCTTCCATCGGCATCAGTCTCTACCGGCATCATTTTTACGATGGCAATCGGTCCGCCTACACTTTTATACCCCTGAATCTTGGAGTTGAAGATAATTCGGAACTGCTTAACCTGTGTTGTTAGTGCATCGATGGTTCGGGTAAATCCCCGTGGAATGGCTTCAAAAAAGCTGTATTCCTGCGTCATCCTTACTTTATCGTCGGCTTTCTGAAGTTCATTCGCATCAAATGCAAATCCCAATTTACCGTCTTTTGTTACATTGGCAGTTACCTGCGATGGCGTGTTGGCTCTTACAATGCCCAGACTTACCGGCTTTCCTTTATTATTGCTGAGTTCCTCGGAAAGTTCATCGAAAAAATTGGTGTTCTTACCGTTTACAGATACAATCTGATCGCCTTTCTGCAGTCCTGCTTTCATTGCGGCACTGTTTGGAAGCAAGGAATCAACCACAGTTTTAAATCTGGGTGTAATATACAGTTTAGCCTCGCGCTGGCGAATCACCTCGGCAATACCGTCTTCATCTACTGCAAAAGTGTGTTCCTTACCGTCTCTTTCTACAGTAACTTCATTGCTGAAAAGAATGTTCAGTGATGCGGTTTCATATCTGTCCACCGGTTTTCCGTCTACTTTCAGGATCTTGTCGCCGTTTTTGAAGCCCATTTTCTGTCCGGAACCCATAACACCTATGCCGTTTTCAAATTTATTGAGGTCACGGTAAGTCTCGCCGTTAAAAAAGCTCAGGCATGAATAGATCAGCCAGGCGAGGAAGAAATTAACTGTAACACCTCCTAACATGATGATCAGACGCTGCCAGGCCGGCTTGCTCCGGAATTCGTAAGGTTCAGCGGGTTTTTTCAGCTGCTCAGTATCCATACTTTCGTCCACCATACCGGCTATTTTTACATAACCACCCAGTGGCAACCAGCCGATACCGTATTTGGTGCTTTCCGGATGCTTGCGCCAGTCGCTGTCCGGCAGTGCGTCTATATTGATGGGGACTTCCTTCTTTTCTCCGTTTATAAGGACGGTCTCTGTATCAGGAAGGTTTTGGGATATGAATTTAAATTTCCACTGACCGTTTATTTTCTTCATCGAGAAAAGTGAGAAATAAGGGTCAAAAAACAGGAAAAATTTCTCTGCGCGGGTGCGGAACCATCTGGCGGGCAGGAAATGCCCAAGTTCGTGAAGGAGCACCAGAATGGATATACTTAGGATAAACTGAA
>CAYXUO010000145.1:0-4937 GCA_964468335.1 uncultured Chryseobacterium sp.
GCTAACAAAAAGCAGTGTGAACGCAAAGTCAAAAGTCATTACCCAGGAATACCAGCCCAAATCTAAATCTGGAGAACGCATCCTAATATCTTTTTACCCGGGCAGTGAAGCACTTGGTTTATGGGAGAAAAGGGCCGAGGATCTGAAAGGCAGTAAGGATGAAAAAATATCAGAAATTGAAATGAACACACAGGAAGATGACAGGCACAGTATAAAATTTATGTATACAGCTGACAAAACTCCGGAAAGAAGAGAAATTCTGATTGGGAATATTAACGCTTCAGAGGCTATTGCTAAAGGCAGCTATGTGCTGGAATACTTCGGCGGTAATGCAGAAAGTGAACTTTCACTTGAAAAAGTGCCGGAGATGATACAGATTAAACCGCAATACTAACAGCAGCTTCTATTTAAACATCAACAACGCTCAACGTAAGTTGGGTGTTTTTTATGACCATGAACCACGAATTTTATATACGCAGATGCATTGAACTGGCTAAAAAAGCCATTGGTCAAACCTACCCAAACCCGTTGGTAGGCAGCGTGATCGTTTTGGACAACCGCATCATTGGCGAAGGATATCACCGCAAAGCAGGTGAAGCTCACGCTGAGATCAATGCTATCAACTCCGTTAGCGAGCCTGAGCTCCTGAAGAAGTCAACCATCTATGTGTCACTGGAGCCCTGCGCACATTATGGCCGCACACCACCCTGTGCTGAGTCAATAGTGAAATCAGGAATAAGGAGAGTGGTTATAGGAGCACGCGATGTACATGACAAAGTAAACGGTAAAGGAATCAGGATTCTGGAAGATGCCGGAATCGAAGTGATCACCGGAATCCTTGAAAATGAATGCCGCGAACTTAACAGGCGCTTCTTTACTTTACATGAAAAAAAACGCCCATATATCATTCTGAAATGGGCAGAATCCGGTGATGGTTTCCTGGACCGCGGGTTTACGCCGGCACAAATCTCCAATAACCTGGTGAATCAGTTTACACACCAACTCCGAGCCGATGAGCACGCTATACTGATAGGTTCTACCACTGCAGTTCGCGATAATCCCGGCTTGACGGTACGGAATGTTCCCGGCAAGAACCCTCTTAGAATACTGGTGGATCCAAACCTTAAGGTCCCACATCATTTAAACATATTTAACGCTGAAGCGCCTACCATTGTCTTCAACCTGCTTGAACATAAAAATGATGAAAATCTGAGGCTGATTAAAATCAGCTCCGAAAATCTGTTGGAGCAAATCCTGGAAACTCTGTACGGCCTGGAAATACAGTCTGTAATTATAGAGGGTGGACGTTATACATTACAGCAATTCATCGATTCCGGATTATGGGACGAAGCTTTCCGGATCCGTAACCCAAACCTGAAATTCGGCCGGGGAACAGGCGCACCCATCCTGCATGCCGAACCGTTGAGCACAAAGATCTACAGAGATAATATCATCGAATTTTATAAGAATTGATGTCAAACAGTTACAACACCATTGAAAAGCCTGTGCTGAATATTATCCTGAAGGAAAAAGGCAGCCGTTTCATTGGCTTTGCATGGCAGGTAAACAATGAAACGGAAATCAGGGACAGACTGGACGAGTTGAGAAAAGAACATCCGAAGGCCACCCACCATTGCTACGCCTACCGCCTTGGCGTAAACGCCGATAAATACCGCGCAAATGATGACGGCGAACCTTCGGGAAGTGCCGGGTTGCCAATTTACAACCAGTTGCTGGCACACGATGTCACCAATATTCTGCTGGTAGTTATCCGATATTACGGCGGGACAAAGCTGGGTGTTTCCGGCCTTGTGAAAGCTTATAAGGAATGCGCAAAAAACACCCTGGAAGATGGAATTTTAACTGTGCGGGAACTGGAATTCACCATTGTTATCAACTTCATATTCAGCCAGCAAAACACGGTATTTACAATATTGCACAAATACGGAGCTAAAATCCTGGATTTTCAGACCGGTGACTCCTGCACCATAACAGCATCGCTCAAGGTCGCAAATAAAAAAAGCATCTCCGACCAATTGTTGGAGATGCAGCATATTGAATTTGAAATTGAAGATTAGCTGTTATTACGGCCACCGGCAAGCATTGAGGCGAAGTAGATCAGCTGTGCGAGTGAACCAAGTGCAGCAACAACATAGGTACGTGCGGCCCATTTTAAACTGTCTTCCGCTCCTTCGTATTCTGCATTATTGGCCAGCGTACCGGAACTTTTCAGCCAAACCAGTGCTCTTTTACTTGCATCGTATTCTACGGGGAGTGTAACGAAGGCAAATGCCGTTGTGACCGCGAATAAAATTACTCCAATCAGAAGCACCGTCTTGGAACCACTCATGGCCATAAGTACGATACCTGCCATAAGTACAAACTGCAGTAATCTGGAAGATATATTCACCATAGGTACCATCTTAGAACGTAACTGCAGCATTGAATAGCCTACTGCATGCTGTACGGCATGTCCTGTTTCATGCGCTGCAACTGCCGCGGCCGCCGCATTACGCTGCATATAAACACCTTCGGAAAGGTTGATTGTCTTATTTACCGGATTATAGTGGTCTGTAAGCTGACCGGGAACGGAAATTACCTGTACGTCATTGATATTACTGTCGCGCAGCATCTTTTCCGCAATTTCCTTACCGGACATACCATTTTGAAGATGCACCTTGGAATAATGCGCAAATTTGGACCTAAGGCGGTTCTGAACAATCATACTGATGATGAAAACAACACCAATAATTAAATAATAAGTCATCATACTTCTATCTTTTTTCTATCCTTTATAACCTCTTTTTGCTCTAAAACTATGCCAAATCAGTGGTGATCTTCACCGGTTTCCGCTATATTTGTTCAACTGAAAATAAAGAACTAGCAAAATGTCTGAAATTCAAGTGGTGGAAGTGAAATCCCCGAAAGAACTGATGGAGTTTATCCGCTTTCCTATGGGACTTTACAAAAATAACAAAAATTACGTACCGCCCCTTATAAAGGGAGAAAAGGAGATGTGGGACCCCCGTGAAAATCCGGCACTGAAACATTGCAGTACTGCAAAATTTTTGGCTAAGCGGAACGGAATTACAGTGGGCCGCATCGCTGTGATCATCAATACTAAAGAGTTGAGCGATAGGGCAACAGCTAAAGTACGATTTGGTTGGATTGACTTCATTGATGATCTGGAGGTATCGCAGGCCCTGATAGAAAAAGCCTCAGAATTCGGAAGGAAAAACGGGATCGCTAAGATTGAGGGGCCGATGGGTTTTACAAATTTGGACAAGGCTGGCACACTGACCATGGGATATGACAAACTTGCCACGATGATCGGTATTTACAACCATGATTACTATCCTGAACATTTTGAGAAACTGGGTTTGACTAAAGAAAAAGAATGGGTGGAATATGAAATCGTATTTCCGGAAATTCTGCCGGAAAAGGTGGTCAAATTCAATGAGCTCATTAAGGAGAAATACCACCTTAGGGTCATGAAATTCAAGTCTAAGAAAGAATTTCTGCCCCTGGTAGACCCCATGTTCAAGCTGCTGGATCAGACTTACAGCAGCCTGTCCACCTATACTCCGCTTACCGCGCAACAGGTTCAGAGTTACAAGGACAAATACTTTTCACTTCTGGACAAGGATTTTATTATCTGTGTTGCAGATAAAGAGGATAACCTCATTGCCTTTGCAGTAACGATGCCGTCGTACTCCGAAGCGCTGCAAAAAGCCAACGGGCATCTGTTTCCGTTCGGCTGGTGGCACCTTATGCAGGCCGGGAAAAAAAACGAACGCGCCAACTTTTACCTGATTGGCATCCATCCGGATTATCAGAAGAGGGGGGTGACCTCGATTATTTTCAAGGAAATATATGAGATCTTCAAGAAAAAAGGCGTAAAGTATCTGGAAACAAATCCGGAATTGGCAGACAACAAAGCCATCCAGTTGCTCTGGCATGATTACCACCCGGTAAACCATAAGCGAAGAGCTACTTTTTCCAAAACAATTTAAGAAATGAAAAAGCAACTTATTATATATGCTGTGCTTATAGCAGCCTTCATTTTGTACAACCAGTTTTTTCAGGTGGAGGACGGCAGGCTCAATGATATTATCAATATACTTTTTGCAAGTGTTCTGTTTCTGTACATTGCCTATTTAGGATTTTTAGCTCTTAAAAAGATTCGGAATATCTCCAAAAAGTGATTATTTGGAATTATTCTAAATTGGACAAAGCTCTTTTCCATGTCGGTTTATTTAGTCGGGTTAAATTTCGCCTGTTGCCTATAAATGCCTAAATTTGCATCTTATATTTACCAGGACTAGGTTAAAACTGTGGGATTTGGTGTTAAAACTTACTTCCGCTGTTTGTTAAATTTTAAAAGATAATTTACATGAGTTTACCTGAATCTTATATTCCCATTCTGATACAGGCCGGAGTTGGCCTTGGCTTCGTTCTTCTGTCACTTGCAGGAACTCATTTTCTGGGTCCCAAGCAACAGAAATCAAGCCTCAAGAAAAACGAAAGTTTTGAGTGCGGAATTGAGGTAGAAGGAAATGCAAGGACCCCATTTTCGGTTAAGTATTTCCTTACTGCAATTCTCTTTGTGCTTTTTGATATAGAGATTGTCTTTTTCTATCCGTACGCAGTAAATTTCCGTGAGTTTGGAATGGAAGGTTTCCTGGCAGTACTGATGTTTGTAACCGTTTTCTTTATGGCATTTGTTTATGTCTGGAAACGGGGCGCCCTGGACTGGGATAAATAAATTTTCGCAGGTTGTTTTTATACTCAATAAATCCTGCGGACAGTTTTAATTTTTAAAAGAAATAATTATTTTTTGATAGTTAATGCTTCTTGCACTTTACCTAGTAAATAACCAATTGATTTTATTGCATCATCATTTGCAGGAATTGGGTAATCTACATAGTCAGGATCTG
>CAYXUO010000146.1:0-4856 GCA_964468335.1 uncultured Chryseobacterium sp.
GCTTCCAAAAACTTACTGCAGTATGTGCCTTTTAACCAAATCCAAAGTGAACTCCTGATCCATGAAATTGGTCTCTGCACCCAAAAGATAGCCGCCAATGGCCAGTGATCCGCCAACGATCAGGGGAATAAATGGCGGAATACTTACATTGGAAAATGCAAAAGCGAGTACTTTATTCAGTTTCAGCAATACTGCCAGGGAAATGGTAAGGAAAGTCTGTAAACCCCAAAACGGTGACAAGCCGATGAAGGTACCCAAGGCTATGGACATGGCCTTCTTACGGTTGCTGCCGTCACTTTCCAGAACATCTTCTTTCAGGAAGCGTTTAAAACTTTTTTTTTTGAAGTTGCGGATGAATCTGCGTGGCGCAATGTAAAATATGGCTATGAATACCAACACTGTGTTCAGAATACTTATCCGTACAAAATCCGTGAAAGGGCGGAAATGGGAAACCCGTTCTTCCGGGTCGTAAAGCACTTTTACCGGTACATTTTTTACAGGCACGCCTTTCCACGCGGTCCGCACCATGATCTCAATCTCAAATTCGAACTTGGGTGTATAGAACTTCTTCGGAATTTTGTTTAAAGGATAAAGCCGGTAGCCGGACTGCGTGTCCTTCAGTGTAATTCCGGTCTCAAACCAAAACCAGAAGGTAGAGATCCGGTTGCCTACACTGCTTTTCTGCGGAATGCCGGCCTGCTCCATATTCCGGTCGCCTACAAGGAGAACATCGCTGCCTTCATTTTCCAGTGCTTCTACAAAAACAGGAATGTCATCGGGATAATGCTGCCCATCTGAATCTATTGTAAGTGCATGGTTAAATCCCAATCTTCTTGCTTCGGTAAAGCCCGTGCTCAAGGCATTTCCTTTGCCCCGGTTTTCAGGAAGGCTGATTATCTTAATACCCTGATATTGTGTAAGAATGGATGCTGTAGTATCTGTGGAGCCATCATTGACCACAATCACATTATCTGTATAGGCCAGTACTCCATTTATGACCCTCTCCAGGGTTTTATGGTTATTGTACGTGGCGATCAGGACGCAGATCTTATGTTTTTTTAGAAGGATACGGGTCTCGGCGGGGGTCATGATCCTTTATTTCAGCTTCTGTTTTTCCGCAGCAGTAAATGACTTTGAGGTAGCCGCAAATTTTCTGATATGAGACCTTACAGAACTGTTTTGGCCTGCGTAATTTTTTATCAGGAATGCTTTGTCAGTGGCAATGTGACCGTTGTATTTAATGAATTTCGGCAGACTTTCCTGAATGCTCAAACGTATAAGGCGCAGTTCTGCATTGTCAGGGTCCGCTTTCACGGCGTTTTCCAGTGATGTGGCGCCCGCCGTAATAATTTTCTTCCGCCCTTCACCCTTGGCATATTTTGCCTGAATGATTTTTGCAGCAGCTTTGTATCCGGCCATTGTGGAACCCGAGCCTTTTTCCACCAGTTTCGCGAAACTGTCGGCATTTTGCTTGGTTGTGTGGGCAGAAGGATATCTGGCGCGAACAGCCTCAAGGTCCGGGGCCTGAAATAAAAATATAAAAGCGCTTAGGAATGCGATAATCAGTTTCATAAATCAAATGAATTTATAGTTAACAGACATCTTTAAAGCAATTGTCTCTCCAAACGAGGTCACGTTCTTCACCTTCACCTGTTCGCCGTCGGTCTTAATTTCGATGTCAAGCTTCAGGACGGGTGTTGCATCAGGATTAATGATGGCCATGAATTTCACGTTATTCGCTGAGGTCAGGAATAATTTTCTTTCCAGAATCCGCTCCGTGACATCCTTTACGATCTGCATCATACAGACACCGGGCGCTACGGGGTTTCCGGGGAAATGCCCGCTGAAGATCTCATGCGCAGGATCCAGCGTAATCATCGCCGAATAACTTCCTTCAACAGTATTCTCGCATGAATTTAAAATATAAAATCCGTTCAGTATATCCATGTTTTTTTAATTGACCCTAATCCTCTTGATAATTCAATCGGTTAAGCTGAATTTTGAGTCTGAAGTCTTTGTGTATCAGTGTTATTGAGTCGGCGAAGATAGCAGATTTCCCCTTAAAAAGGAAATTTATTTTCTCCTTTCCGTTTTCGGTAACCACGATTTTATTGAGTTGTCCGCCGCTTTTGTCAATGAAAAGATAATTTTTCTGTTCCAAATTTTCCGTAGAAAAGATGTGGTCATTTTTATCTTCAAATGAGGTGCTTACCGGATGATTTTGCCTCAGCAGAATTCTGAAATCCTTTTCCAGAAACTTTTTGACCACTTTCCTGTCCAGATCCGGAACAAGGTAATTCACCTTAAAATCTGTACCGGATATTTCGAAATCGAGCAACTTATTACCGAAATCCGTAGTCATCACCACACGGTGCGTTTCGTCCGAAATCTTTTTTATGATCAGGATGCCGCTGAGGTTATTGTTATAAACCTCAATCTGGGTTTTGAACAGATAGTCGGTATCGGTGGAACTGAAATAACGGTTCTGCACGGTGGTGGCAGCTGCTGCGGCTACAGTTGCGCCGCCCGGTTCATAGGATTTGCAGGACTGTGCAGAAAAAATTAAGCTAAAGGCTGAAAGCAGCAGCAGGTACAGGCGCATTGACCTTAGTATTTTTAAAGACAATATTGGTGATGTCGCCGGAGGCTTCCAGCATATTCACCTGCGCAACCACAGACTGGTTGGGTGCAAAGTGCAGGTCAACCTGTCTAATATATTTCAGCAGCTGTGCAGATTTAGGAATAAACCTGGCGATATTGGCGGCTCCGTTTTTATAGTAGCTCACCGTGAAATCAGGGTCGTTCAGGAGATTACCGTTGGCGCTGCCGATAATAAGTTTATTCAGTTTCTCAAAATTCCGGGACTTGGCATCGAAAGTAGATTTTTTACCCTGATCATTAATGTGCATTTTTCCGTTTTTGAAGATGACGCTGTATTGGTAAGGCTTTGTGTACTTCCAGCTCAGCATGCCCGGTGCCTGCAGCGCCATCTGTCCGGAGGTGACAAGATCCTTGTTCAGGAAATCCATTTTTTTAGTCTGCACAAAACCAGCCTGCAGCGTTTTTATTTTCTTACTCTCAACCGAGACCTGAGCGGTGAACTGTTTGATTTCCGATGCAGTCATTTTGGTCTGGGCCGATGTAAAAACTCCAAAAAGGAGCAGTAAGAAGGAGATTATGTTTATTTTCATTTCTTGAAGTTGAAAAGTTCTGAGACGGTTACACTTCGGTAGTTTTCGCGCTCCAAAAATAGTAATATTTCCTGCAGCACACGGTAGGATTTGTCTGAAGTGTCATGGAGCAGGATTACGCTTCCGGGTTTAATTTTGGGCAGAATCCTTTTCAGGATTTTTTTTTCGTCGCTCATGGCCGTGTCGAAACTTCGGATATTCCAGCCAATGGACTTCTTACCGGATCTGCTGATTGCCCGGGCGATATTGGGATTGGTAATGCCAAATGGCGGACGGTACAGGTCTGTTCGGATTCCGGCCTTCTTCAGCATCACTCTGTCGTTGCGGATGATTTCCCTTTTCATCCTGAAAGTAGAAAGAAAACCGGTTGCGTTTGAGTGCGAAAAGGTGTGGTTCCCCACTTCATGGCCTTCAGCTACTATTCTGTTTAAGATTTCGGGATGCTTTATTATCTGGGTTCCAATGCAGAAGAAAGTTGCTTTTTGCTGATGAGCCTGCAGCAGGTCCAGGAATTTTGGGGTAAATTCGGTAGGTCCATCGTCGAAGGTAAGCGCAATGATTCGGTCTTCAACCTTTGAACTGCTGATATGACTTTTCAGGAACCAGTTCAAATCTATATTGGCTACACCCAGAACGGTGGTAAGGCCAAAGATCAACAGCACAACAAAATACATCCAGATATCGCCTTTCAATAAATAGACAGCCAATGTGATGGCTATAAAAATTAAGATGGAAATCCGGTGTTTCAAATGGTGCAGTTAAAGCAGATTGATAAATACATTTTACCCGATTCCTGTATGCAGAACCGGCTGTCAGGCTTTTTTGAGCAAGGTCAAACTGTGATCTTCACCATGAAGGTGGTTGTAAATCAGGATATTCCTTATGGAATCTTTTCGTGAATTTCTGTTGATTTTCATCACCTCCGGGATTTCCTGACGTTTCAGGATTTGGTTGGCGATAAAGAAGGCAAATCCGCTGGCGGTGTTGAATTCGCCGCTAAGGTGCTTAAAATACAGTTGGTTTGCATGCTGAAATAGTTCCCCGGCGGTTTTATAATAGCCATCGGTACGCGCATCTCCGCTGAAACCCAATAAAACCGCATCAATATCTGTGGTTTTCAGATTATTCTTAGCCAGAAATTCGGATATGAAAGACGTTACTTCGTCTTCTTCAAGCTTGTTGATGAAAGTTACCGCCTGCAACTGTGCGCTTGTATTTTCAGATTTTTCAGAACTGATGATAAAGAATGAAGAACCTTCGCCCCAAACCACACCTGATGTGGATGAATCAAGGTAATCTGCGGGTAAATCTGTTTCTTTTTTTATGGTCCCGTTCAGCTGGTACAGTTCCATTGTTCTTGCCGCCTTTTCATCTGTCGCTCCAACTAAAATAGTAGTTGCCCCATCGTGTTCGATCTGCAGTTTCGCGTCCAGCAGACTCATTTCCAGTGATGAACCCGGATTTACATAGGTGAAATTATACGCATGGCATGAATTGGCCAAAGCAATCTGTCCGGCCACTGTGTTGTGTGTTGACTGGATAAAGTGCGTCGGTGTGAGGAATTCCTCGTTGTTTTCTATGACGTTCTTCAGAAACTTCTCAGAATCTTCCTCGCAGCCCATTCCTGTACCGACGATAATGGCGTCCGGCATTTCCACACCGGCC
>CAYXUO010000147.1:0-4782 GCA_964468335.1 uncultured Chryseobacterium sp.
AATAGGACAAATATCCTTTTGCATTAATTTGCCTTGGATTCATACATGCCTTCAATAAGCGACTCGTATTTCCGAAGCAAAATATTCCTTTTAATCTTTAATGTAGGGGTAATTTCACCAGAGCTGATTTCAAATTCAGCAGGCATGAGTTCAAATTTCTTTACTTTTTCAAAAGCTGCCAAACCAGCCTGAATCTCTTCAAGTTTCTGATGGTACAGGTCTTTGATTTGCTGAAGGTTTACAATTTCCTTCCACGATGAGAATGGAATATTGAGCCGCTCAAGATGATGTTTCAGGTTCTCAAAGTTTGGGACAATAAGTGCGCTGACATAAGGTTTGCCTTCGGCCACGACCATCACCTGTTCAATAAGGCTGTTATTGGAAAGCAGGTTTTCAATTGGTTGGGGCGCCACATACTTCCCGTTTGACGTTTTCATCAGATCCTTAATGCGGTCCGTAATGGTCAGGTTCCCCTGCTCATCAAACTCGCCTGCGTCACCGGTCCTGAACCAGCCATCCTGGGTAAAGACCTCAGCGGTTTCCCGTGGTTTGTTATAGTAGCCTTTCATAGTACCGCTTCCCTTCGCAAGAATCTCATTATTTTCGCCGATCTTGAGCTGTGTATCTCCTAACGGAATTCCGGCCGAGCCATGTTTATATCGTGTAAAAGGGAAGGCCGTGAGCGTAGCGGTAGTTTCTGTGAGTCCGTAGCCAACCGTAATGTGAATCCCCATGGCATCGAAGAAGCGCGTGACTTCCGGCGAAATGGAAGCACCACCGCAGGGCATAAACCAAAGTTTGCCGCCCATCTTTTTCTTAATCTTCGCAAAAACAAGCCGGTTGGCCGCTGCATTTTTCAGACTAAGCCCAAGCGGGATATTCCGGTCCTGCCTCCTGCGTTCTGCTACCTGTGATCCAACGTCCAGCGCCCAGGCAAATATCCTCTTTTTAAGCGGAGACCCTTCCTGCACCATATCGTTTACACCGGAATATATTTTCTGGTAGAAACGCGGTACCGCACACATCATGGTGGGCTTTACCTCGGTTAGAGTATGGGCGATAAGTTTGGTGTTTTCAAGGAAAGTCACCTTCGCACCACCTGATAGTGAAAGCAAAGTCCAGCTTCTTTCAAAAACGTGCGTTAGCGGCAGGAAAGCCAGCGAGTGCTCTCTTTCAAAATCGCGGAATTTAAAAAAATCAAAATGAGCCTTGAAGCACTTTTGAAAGTTGCCATGGGTAAGCATTACGCCTTTGGGCACACCGGTAGTTCCTGAAGTATAGATAAGAGTGGCCAGATCATCCTCTTTTTTTTGACAAATCTCAAATTGAGGCGAACTTTTCTTTATGAAATCCTCGAAATAAACACTTCGGTCCTTTTTAATCCAGTCTTTCTTTTTGGCCAAAATAATCTGCTGCAAATCCGAACCCTCTTCCAGGATCGCATAACAGGAATCATACTGCTCCTGATTTCCTGCCAGCACTAACTTTGCTTTGGAGTCGTTCAGGATATAAGCTGCCTGTTCCTTATTGTTTGTAGAATAAACAGGAACGGTAATGGCACCTATGCTCAAAACCGCAAGGTCCATCGTAATCCATTCAGCCGAGTTGTCCGAGTAAATCGCCACACAGTCATTCTCACCAATACCGGCTTCGCGAAGGGCGTTTGCTGTTTTGAAAACCATATCGCGAAACCGTGGCCAGTTCAGTTCCTTCCATTCTTCCCTTACCTTAAATCCGACCGCGGCCTTATAAGGATATTTTTTTGCATTAACATTCAGAAATTCAGCGATATTCATCAGTGGTTTTATTGTTTGGATTTATGAGCAATATAGTTACCCAGGTGGAATTGTATACTTTCATCCACCGGGATAAAGCTGTACTTCAGCCTCTGCACTATTTTTTTGTTGGAAACGTGATTATTGGAACTCACTGTCTCCATATTGGTACGGTTCAATATGCGGAGGGCCGGGAAAATCCATCCCAAAAGCAGATTTACGATATATCCGCCAGTCAGAACAGCTTTGGAAATTACCTTAGGTTTCGGCTTTCCAAGGGTTGCACGGACTATACCTGCAATATCGGCATACCTGCGGTTTTCAGCTGAAAGTATAAATCTTTCACCAAAAAGTTTCTCTTCCATTATCCTTATTGAAATATCCGCGACATCCCGAACATCCACATAAGAAGTGCTGCCGGACATGGCGAACGGATATTTTTCCAGAGTCGCAAAAAGTTCACCACTGCTCGAGTTCCAGTTACCGCTTCCAAGGATGATGCCCGGATTTACAACAACAGCGTTGAGCCCTTCAGCCGAGGCACGCCATACCTCCATTTCCGACAAATGTTTGGAGATGGCATAATGCGAATGGGTAAGTTTTGGATTGAAGTCCGAATCTTCGTCCATCAGGCCTTCTTCATTATGACCGTCCAGAACCGCAACAGAACTGATAAAGCAGAATTCCTGTACAGTGGAATTTTCGCAGGCGTACAGCAGATTGGTAGTACCCGTCACATTAGTTTTATAGATTTCCTTTTCGTCTGACGGATAAAAGCTCACTTTTCCGGCGCAATGATATACACTGTGGATTCCGTTCAGGACATCAGTAAGAGCTTGAATATCTGTAAAATCTGCATCAATCCACTCAATTTTGTCGAAGAATTCATCCGGAAGGTCTGTGTAATAGCCGAAGGATTCCCTTACTTCCGCAAGATTACTTGTGCTTCGCTTGGTTGCGCGAACTGAATAACCCCTTTTCAGGAGTTCCAGAACGATCACCCTGCCCAGAATACCTGTGGCACCTGTGACTAAAACCATAAGATGAGATGAGCGTTTTGCATCAGTATTTTTTAATATCGAATATGAAATCCTTTACTACCTCATTGAAATCATCAGGATTTTCAGCCTGGACCCAATGGCCGGCATTTGCGATTGTCACCACTGAGGCATGCGGAAACTGCTGTTTGATCTGAAACTCGTCCTGAGGCAGGATATAGTTGGATTTGGCACCACCGATAAAGAGTGTTTCACCGGTAAAGACTCCAAATTTAATTGCATTGGACACAAACTGGTCGTACTTTTCGGAAAGCGTTTTCAGGTTAAAGCGCCATGCAAGCTTTTTATCTTCGGTCCAGTACAGGTTCTTTGCGAGGAACTGAATGACCGATGTTTCCGGAATATATTCTTTAAGAGCATCCTCAACTTCCTGACGTGAAGTCAGCTTTTGAAAATCTACCGTCTGGAGCGCCTTAATTATTCCCTGATGATGCGGAGGATAAGCTTTGGGAGCGATATCAACAACAATAAGTTTTTCCACTTTCACCGGATATTTTACAGCGAACTGCATCACTGCCTTACCACCCAGGGAATGGCCTAAAAGGTTGACCTTTTCCAGGTTATGGGCTTCCATATAGTGGGCAATATCGTGCGCCAGATCGTCATGGGACATATCCTCCGAGTGGAAACTTTTGCCGTGATTTCTTAAATCGACCAGATGCACAGGCAAAAATTCGCCCATCACTTTCCCGAAACTGGCCCAGTTGTCCAGCATCCCAAAAAGCCCGTGAAAAACGAGCAATGGGATTCCGGATTTATCCTGTCCGTATATCTTTGAGTGGAGAATATTCATTCTAAAAAATTTTAATTCAAAAATAGCAATAAAATTGCCCCTGTTACCACTTAGCCAGCCTTTTCAGGTAGGCCTGTACCGTATTTTCCATTCCCATATAGAGTGCTTCGGAAATTAAAGCATGTCCAATGGACACTTCCAACAGTCCCGGAACAGTACCTGCAAAGTACTTAAGATTGTCCAGGCTTAAATCATGACCTGCGTTCACTCCAAGTCCGTTAAGGTGAGCTTCTTCAGCGGTCTTCACATAATCCTGAACGGCATGCTCCCTGTTCACCGTATAGTTTTTTGCATACGCTTCCGTGTAGAGTTCAATACGGTCCGCACCTGTTTCGGCGGCATATCTTACCATTTCAGGATCCGGATCAAGAAAAATTGAAGTGCGGATTCCGGCATTATTAAACTCTCTTATAACTTCTTTAAGAAAAGCGCCGTGTTTTTGGCAGTCCCAGCCGGCGTTTGATGTAATGGCATCATCGGCATCCGGAACCAGAGTTACCTGTTCAGGTTTCACCTCCAGAACCATATCAATGAAAGCGCGGTGGGGATTTCCTTCAATATTATATTCAGTTATAACCAGCGGCTTCAGGTCATACACGTCTTTTCGGGTGATATGCCTTTCGTCCGGTCTTGGATGGATTGTAATTCCCTGCGCGCCGAATTTCTGAAGTTTTAATGCAGCCTCAGTCACACTGGGCAATTCTCCACCTCTCGCATTACGAAGTGTGGCGATCTTGTTTATATTTACACTGAGTTTAGTCATCGTTAAAGTTTAAATTTTGTTAAACTGCATCACCTCCAGGTCAAACTCACGGGAAGCTACAAGCAGATGGTCAAAAATATCAGACTGAATCTCTTCGTAATTGGTCCACACCGAATCATTTGTAAAGCAGTATATTTCAAGCGGCAAACCCTGCGGAGTATTTTCCAGCTGCCGAACCATCAGAGTACCTTCCTGATCAATATGCGCACTGTTTTTTAAGTAATTGAAAGTATATTCCCTGAAGACCCCAATGTTGGTAAGCTGACGGCCGTTTATAAGAAGATCGGAATTCTCCAGACCTGCACGTTCGGCGGCAATTTCTTCTTTTTTAAGTTTAAGGTAATCTGCCACTAAATTTATTTTGGACAGCTTTTCTATATCTTCAGGACTCAG
>CAYXUO010000148.1:0-4775 GCA_964468335.1 uncultured Chryseobacterium sp.
TTGGACGACATGAAATGGAGCCCGTACCTTAAATTCCGAACGGAATTATTCCGGTAGATATAGGAGTCAATTACTTTTTCAAGGTAAATACCATCCTTATGACCTTCGATATAATTGTTTTTGATCCAGATTTCTTCACTGACCCAGGCATGAATCCCGTCGCCGCTGCGCTCCTCCGAGCGGGCTCGCGTGGAGGTAATCCGGTTGTTTTGGATGAGGCATCTGTAACCCCGCTGGATATAGATTCCAAAGTAATTATTTTCAAAGATATTGTCTTCAATGGTGGAATACTGACTGTCATACAGCCGCACCGCACCAATGTTTTTAATTTCGTCCTCGCCGGAGTTGATAATCTTAAAACCCTTCAGCAGAATATTACTCGCGCGGAATGACAGAATTTCATATTTCATGCCGCCATCCAGAACAGGTCTGCCGCGGCCTATTAGTGAAAGCGGATGCGTAATGCTGATATTTCCCTCCCGGTAAGTTCCGGGACCCACCAAAATACTGTCCCCGCTTGCCGAAGCGGCGACAGCCTGGCGGATGGTTGAGTACTGTTCACCTTTCCCCACCTTAAGCGTCTTTGAAAAGATGAAAACAGGGATGAGAAGAAAAATCAGCCTAAGCATGAACAGATTTATTTGGTTAGACTTGCACCTGTGGCTGCCGCTGCCTTTTGGGCTGCCGTTTTATCGCGGAAAGCCTGCGTATTGCCACCCATTGGTGATTTAATACTGCCGCCCTTGACGAAAGTAGCGCGGGATTTTTCAAGAAACTGTCCGCTGGGGAAATCCACCACATACGTTTTGGCATTGGTAGCCTTTTCCGGATTGGAACTTTCGTACATCGTCATGCAGCTTAGGTCGTCAAACTTATAGGCACGTCCTTTGTCGGTAATCAGTTGGGTGGCGTATTTCACATCTGTGATTGTCATGCGGCAGTTATCGCACTGGTCTTTACCAACCGCGATGTCTTTGGGACCGCTTTTTTGGCAGGACATGATTGCAAGAACTGAAGCAGCTATAAATAAGGTTTTGCTGAATTTCATTATTAAAATTTTGAAGGTTAAAAGAAATAAACAAATCAGGTTGTCGTGGGCTTTCGGTACTCCAGCCAGGCTAAGATAGCCAAAATTAACGCAACGCCAAACATGATTCCGCCACCTATATTCGGGTACGAATAAGCACCAAAATTCAGGAGCTGTTTAAACCCGATCAGGGGTGGTTGGTAGGACATGCCCGGCACGATAATAGGCGCTGTAGGATCCAGATTATGTCCGTAATCATATTCCCACATCCAGAAATCTACCATAAATGCAACGCCGAAAATAAGAAACAGTACGAATGTTACGTAAAGCCATATTTTCCGGTTAAGGAATGCGGTGAGAAAACACAGAAGTGCAAAAAAAACCAGTGCGTAAGGCAGGACCTTAAACTCCCAGAAATCGTCCGGATGAATGGTCTTCATGCCGATATAATGGTTGAGGCCGTTGATGATCTCGTATTCGCCGGTAATTTTGTTGGGCCAAAGGTACATGGCCAGGCCTTCCGGATACTGCGGAGCCGTAAGATAGATGGACCATAACGGAACGAAGATGGAGACTACCATTGCGCAGCCGCAAAAGACAAGCGCGATCCTTGTTAGCTTTTTCAGTGAGTTGGTTTTCATTTCAGGAAAATTAAAGAGGGCAGAAACCTCTGCCCTCTTATTCAACATTTATTTGGTTTCTCCGGCTTTCACGGGGCTTTGTGCATTGTCCTTCTTATTGTTCAGGGAGTAAATGAGCGGTGTACTGCTGCCTGCAGGCGAAACGCGTACATATCCCTGCATTTCCTGATGCAGCGCACTGCAGAAGTCGGTACAGTACATGGGGTACATTCCCGGTTTCTTAGGCATCCATTTCAGCGTACAGGTCTCACCGGGCATTATGAGCAGTTCAGCATTTTCGGCGCCTTTAATGGCGAAACCGTGCGGGATGTCCCAGTCCTGCTCCAGGTTGGTGACGTGAAAGTAAACTTCATCTCCTACCCTTATACCTTCTATATTGTCCGGTGCAAAGTGCGAACGGATGGAAGTCATGTAAACATGTACTTTATTACCTTCCCGTACCACTTTGCTCTCGGCCTCGCCTTTGGTAGCATACGGATGCTTATTGTCCTCGATGCGGAAGAATTTCACCTGATCTTTCAACATTTCAGCGGGTAAAGCCTGTGCGTAATGGGGTTCACCAAATGTTGGGTAATCCAGCAGGAGTTTCATCTTGTCGCCACTGATGTCATAAAGCTGCGCGGACTGAGCTAACTCCGGACCTGTGGGCAGGTAACGGTCTTTCGTAATCTTGTTGTAAGCCACCAGGTATTTTCCGAACGGTTTTGCTGAATCACCGCCTGGGATCATCAGGTGACCCACAGAATAGAAAGTAGGCTGTCTGTCCAGAACTTTAAGGTCTTTGATGTTCCATTTCACAACTTCAGATGACACAAACATGGAAGTATAGGCATTTCCTTTGCCGTCAAACTCGGTATGCAATGGCCCAAGACCGGGTTTCTGAACTTCGCCGTGCAGTGCGGCTTCGTACTTAATCACTTTTACACCGTCAAATTCACCTGCGAAATTCTTATCTGCAATAGCTTTAATTATCTTGTCGAAGCTGAATACGGGAATCAGTGCGGCAAGTTTTCCGGAACCTACAATATATTCTCCGGTAGGATCAACATCGCAGCCATGCGGCGATTTTGGGCAGGGAATCATAAACATGGCGTCCTTCATATCCTCCACCGAGAGTACAATAACTTCCTTCTTCATTGTAGAAGTAGCAGTGTGGGTGCTTTCATCAAATTTATTGTGAGCATATTCTGTTACCACCTTACGTCCCTTTCCGGCTTTCACCAATTCCGCGGCTTTTTTCCAGTTCACGGCCATAATGAAATCCTTGTCATTCTGCGAGGCATTAACCTCCAGTAAAGTGTTTGCTTTTTCAGAATTATAGCAGGAAAAGAAGAACCAGTCGCCTGATTTTTTCTTGCCGGCATGAGAAAGGTCAAAGTTAATCCCCGGTGCCTCAATCTGAAAGGAAAGATCCATATCGCCACTTTGCTTGTCGATGCCGATAAAGGAAAGCACCCCTTTGAAATTAGATTTAAATGACTCAATAGGTACATCACCGTTCTCATCGTCCATAGGAACAGCAAAACGGGTTCCGGCCACTACATATTCCGTATTCTCTGTTAGAAAGGGTGAGGAGTGATTACCGGCCGAATTCGGGATTTCGAGAATTTCCACCGTCTTAAATGTTTTTAGATCCAGCCTTGCCACACGCGGTGTATTGTTGGCATTGGCAAAAAGCCAGCGTCCGTCCACCTCACCATTGGTTTGTGACAGCGACAAATGGTGTTGGTCATCCCATGGAATAAATCCGTGCGAAGTCTGCAGCATGGGCTTGGTTTCTTCACTGTATCCATAACCATTTTCGGGATTTACTGAAAATACGGGAAGCACTTTCAGGAGTCTTCCGCTTGGGAGGCCGTACACATTAACCTGTCCGTTGAAGCCACCGCTCACAAAATTGTAGAACTCGTCATATTTGCCGGGTGCTACATATACTCTCTCGGCTGCATCGCCTGTTACAGCGGTTTCCGTGCCTTTTGGTTTACAACCTGAAAGGAGAAATAAAGCCATTACGGATCCGAGTCCAAAAAATTTAAGACTTTTCATTATTGATAATTAAGGGGTTTTCCTGTAAAACTTATTTGGCGCCGTCTATTTCGCGCATGTACTCAAGAATCTGTCGGGCTTCATTGTCTGCAAGCCCCTGATTAGGCATTCTTACCAGACAAAGCTCCAGCTGTTTCTGAAGTTCAGGATCTACGTCAATCATAGGATCCGGGTTAGATATGAAGTTCATAATCCATTCGGGAGTCTGTCTTTGTGTAACCCCTTTCCAGCCAGGGCCTACAAGCTTCTCCTCAGTAGGTTTATGGCAGGAGGTGCATTTCACTTCAGCTAATTTACGTCCCTCCGCAGCCATAGCAGGATCAAAAGTGCTAACGTCTACATTCTCATGTTTACCGATACCTCTTTTGGGATCATATGCATTAGAGCTGGAACTCTCTGCCGTTGATTCCGGAGCTGCAGTGGGTACTGAATCGGTTTTTTTGTCCCCGCCGCAGGACAGTAAAATAAGTGCAAGGCATGCAGTGGCAATTGAGTGAGTAGTTTTCATGATTAAATTATTTATACCCAAATGTAGTGACAACCTGACAAGTAGGAGTATGATTACAGTCATATGCTTTGTATGACATTTATCGCCAAATTTGACCTCTCAAACCCATATTTATTGAATAATTTTGATAAAAAATTTGCATAATGAAAAAGTATGTCATAGTATTTGCAGCGCTTGCAGTCACGGCCTGCAGTAAGAAACCAGTAAGCAGCGATGCAGAAAGCAATGTAATGCTGGAGGAGCCCGTTATTAAGACCGTAGATTCTGCAGCGGCGGGAAAACACCCGGGATTGGCACTGATTGAAGGTGCCGACTGCCTTACCTGTCATAAGGAGGATGCGCGCCTGGTGGGTCCTTCATATCAGGAAGTAGCCGATAAGTATACGGATGGTGATATGGACATGCTTGCTACCAAAATTATTGAAGGGGGCAAAGGGGTTTGGGGAGAAATTCCAATGACACCACATGCCGGAATGAGCCGTGAAAATGCAAAGAAAGGGTCGTTTCGGTCGTGGAGGGATCCGTCGCGGTGAACCAGCCCGGCACGGAGGTC
>CAYXUO010000149.1:0-4759 GCA_964468335.1 uncultured Chryseobacterium sp.
TCCATCTTTGCCCCTGAGCACGGCTTTCGCGGAACTGCAGATGCAGGCGAACATGTAAAGAGCGGAGTTGATACCAGAACAGGTATCCGCATTGTATCACTGTACGGCAACAATAAAAAGCCCACTGCGGAACAGATGAAAGGTCTGGACGTTGTTCTTTTCGATATTCAGGATGTCGGCGTTCGTTTCTATACGTATATTTCCACGCTGACCTACGTAATGGAAGCCGGCGCCGAAAACAATGTGCAAGTCGTTGTGTTGGACAGGCCCAATCCGCACGACGGTTATACCGACGGTCCGGTACTGAAAGATAAGTTTACGAGTTTCGTTGGCATGCATAGAGTACCTGTGGTTTACGGACTTACCATGGGTGAGTACGGAAATATGGTGAATGGTGAAAAATGGCTCAAGAACGGTGTACAGGCCAAATACACCGTGATCCCGATGCAGGGTTATAACAAGACAAAGCGTTACGGCATGCTGGAGAAACCGTCGCCCAACCTTCCCAATGAAAAATCGGTGAATCTCTATCCAAGTCTGTGCTTTTTTGAAGGCACCCAGGTTTCTGTGGGTCGTGGGACCGCGCTTCCGTTTCAGATCTATGGTTCGCCCTGGACTGAAAATCTGCTTTACCGCTTTACCCCCAGACCAACCGAAGGTGCCAAAGATCCCTTCCTGAACGGTAAACTTTGCTACGGCGAAAACTTATCTGAGAACAGCGAAGATTTACGAAGGATTAATCTGGAGTGGCTGCTCAAAGCTTATAAAGTGTATAAGAACCCGCAACAGGACTTCTTCCTGAAGAATCTGTTCTTTGATAAACTTGCCGGGACAGACGAGCTCCGCAAGCAAATTATTGCGGGAGAAACGGAATCTCAGATACGGGAGAGCTGGCAAAAGGACCTTCAGGATTTTGAAAAAATTCGGGTGAAATATATTATGTATGAGCATTAGTGTTCCAAATTCAGCAACCATAATCCTCCGGTTCAGAATTTTTGCGCTTCTTTTTTCCTTTTTTTATACTGGCGTTTTTGCGCAGCATCAGCTTAATACAGGCCGGATTGAAGAAAAACAGTATCTGGAAAGAATTCCCTTTGAGTACCGGCACGGCTTTATCATCATAGCTGTGGAATACAGCGGCGAAAAAAGTGAGTTCCTGTTTGATACCGGTGCTTCCAATGTGCTTTTTAGCGATAAGGTGGAAGGCATGAGTAAAAGTGCCATAGTTCTATCAGATTCTAATGCCAATACCGCTTCCGCTGAAGTCCTGTTTAATCAGAAATTTAAGATTGGGAATCTCGAATTTGACGAAATGAATTTTATTCAGTTTCCAGGCGAAAACATACTGAAGACCTGTTTTGGTGTAAAGGGAATTATTGGTGCCAATTCCTTTCGGAATTCAGTGGTTCAGATCAATTACGGTACACGCGAAATAACCGTGACCGATGCTGTTTCTAAACTAAACACCCGTGATTATCAGAGAATGAATATGGTGCCGAACAGAGGTGGTCAGGTGTTGCCGTATGTTTACTTTGACTATAAAGCCAGCCAAAAAATTGAGGTAGCTTATCTCCTAGACAGTGGCTTTTCCGGTGCTGTACACTTTTCAAAAGAGGCAAAAGACCTTATTGGTAAGTGGGGAGGAATTGCGGAAACCGAAAGGGGAAAAGGCTTTGTATCGCTTTCGCTCATCGACAAAAATGAAAATGAAGATTTGGAAAGGGTGCGGCTGAAAAAACCGCTGATGTTTGCTAACTTAAGTTTTATCAACGATTTTATTGTAGTTTCCAAAGACCAAAACAGTAAAATAGGAAACAAAATACTGGAGAAGCTGAATCCCATCTTTGATTTCCGAAAAAACAATGTGTACTTTCTTACAAAAAAGGATCAGCTGAAAGGAAATGAGGAATATGTTTCGGTTATTTCAGACGGGAATGTGCTGAGGATTGCGGCTTTATGGGGAGCGGCGGCAGGTCGTGCCAAAGCAGGTGATATTGTGACCCAGATAGACGGGCAGGCTCCAAATATTTTAAGCCGGTGCGAAAGTTTACAGCAGAAAGAAAAACTGCTCTCGGATAAATCGAAACTGACAGTGAAGAGTGCTGAAACAGGAAGCACCATTCAACTTGACATCCGCTAGCGATTTTTAATCAAAATCATGGTGCGTATCGTCCTTCCGGTTTCTGTATACAAACCACATTCCGATGGTAAGGCCTGCCACACCGGCCACAGCAGTCATTAAAGCACGTTCCAGCCTGTCGGCTTCGGGGTTTCCAATATAATTCATCAGAAACAGAATCAGGAATGTGATAGTGGCAACAATAAGGTATTTATAGCTTTTTATATTCATTATCTTAGTTTATAAGAGATCATTACGCCACCACGGTAGGGAACCCATTCGCCGCTTCGGTTCCAGCCTGTGATTTCATCATACCTTACATCCAGACTTTCGTGATAACCCCGGTAAAAGCTCTGAAGGTTTCCACCCCCTGCAAACAGATCAATGTTCCATTTTTCAGAAAGTTGCCGCTGGTAGCCTACGGTGGCACCTATCATTACCCCGAAACCGTCCTGATAAAGATCCAGTTCATTGTAAATGGGTGAAGTAGGTGTAAGTTGAAAGGGTCTGCCACCCCAGTGGTTCCATTTTTGCGCAATAAACCTAACACCACCCAGATTGGCCCCCACATACCAATTACGGAAAGAACTGTTAAAATAATATCTGGCTTCCATCACCAGCGAATAAAGCTGCGCCTGATGCCCGGCAAATGATTTCCAGGGTGAGACCAAGGCGTCTGCCTGTACTGTAAACTTATCGCTGAGCTGGTATTCTGCGCCCACATTCAGTACGCCAACAGGCAATAACAGTGCATTTCCTTTAATATAAAGCGTTTTGGAATCCTGCGCAGCAGCCAGCACGACAGCACACATCAGGAGTGCGGAGTATAGTTTTTTCAAATAATCTAGTTTAATTCTGTTAATAATTTCTCGGCTGCGCTGCTGTCTGCACCTTTCTGTTTGGCTAAACGTACCGCGGCCTCCGCATACATTTTAGCTTCGGCTTTCTTGCCGGATTTCTGGTAAATTTTAGCCAGAATGTAAGTGTTTTCGGGAGTTTCACGCATCTGCACGGAACGTTCGGCCCATTGTTGTGCAGCCTTCAGGGCGGTTTTGTCAGTAGCTTTTTCAGAAAAAATCCAGGCGGCTTTCAGTTGTTCCGTGGGATCGGTTTTTTCTGTAGCCTGAAAATAGGCCAGGGCTGCAGCCTGATAAGCCGGAAAATTCTCCGTTTGCTCATAGAAATCCAGTTTTCGGCGGTTCAGTTCCCTTTCAGCGGCCTCCTTTCCGATTAGTGCTTCGGCCTGATTTAAAAACTGGGTGCTGTTTACGGTTTTGGCTTTCAGGTCAACGGAGGTTTCCCAGGATTTCTGAATTTTAAGCTGATGATCAAACTGCTCTAAGGTCTGCGCCGGAAAGTGCTGCAGCAAGGCTTTCTCATTTTTTTTGAAGATGCTGTAATTGGCATCATCCACGCTTTTTATAGCGAACATCAGATAGCCCACTTCCTCCCTGGTAAATTCTGCCGTCTTCTTATTTTTAAAGTACCTCTCCGATGCTTGCCTGGCAAAATCATAATCGGACTCCGCATGCAGTTTGATGATGTTGATGAGGAATTCAGGGTCTTTTTCACCTTTCTCAAAACGGGCTTTCATGGAACCCATATTTTTCACGGCTGCATGAGCCTCTTTGCCAAGCTCCAGAAATGTAGATTCGGGCAGATAACCCATGTTGCGGGAAACCAGTTGGCCATCGCCATTGATGAACAGAAAAGTAGGATAGGAGCGCACTCCATAACGTGCTGCCAGCTCCAGACCTTCGCCCTTTTCCATGTCAAATTTTCCGTTGATGAAATTGGCGTTGTAAAAATCGCCCACCGATTTTTGGCTGAATACATTTTTATCCATGAGTTTGCAGGGTCCGCACCATACGGCCATGGCATCGATAAAAATAAGTTTGTTTTCTTTTTTGGCTTTCTCCAGCATTTCGCCGAAATTGTTTTTCTGAAACTGTATGCCCTCCTGCGCGGCTACAGATAGGGACAGAAGCAGCGCAAAAGCTGCAAATATATTTTTCATTCTTTAATCTAAAGGTTTGGAGAGCGAAGATAATTAATATTTTTTGTACAGCCATGTAAGTGAATCTCAACTTATATACCGGCAGGGATAAAATTTACAGTCCCCTGCCTGTCTTTTTATGCAGGATTATTTAAGTTGCAGCACATTTAATACACGCTTAAGATTTTTTGTTTGCTGAAACTGATGCAGTTCATATTAAAAGGAAGTTCCAACTCTGGCAGATGTGTACTTTAACTCTTAACATTCATAATTACTTAGTGTTTTAAAGACGTTTTTTAGTTTTGAATATTATTTAAAAAAAGTGGCTTTAAAATAAAAGAATAATGTTAATTATTTCATATGAATGAAAAGTGCTTAAAAAATAAATATATTTTTTAATAAAATACTAATATCTGGCATCATTATAGTTTACCTTTGCCTGTTCGGTAGATTCATATCGGGCTAAAAATAAAAAAATGAATAAATTATTACTTTTGGCAGTTACGGTTGCCTCAATGTTCGGTTACCAGGCTAGCGCCCAGGCACCAGTACTTGGAGCAGTTTCGAATTTTGCCGTGTTTTCAACCACAGGAGCGGTAACGAATACAGGCTTATCTATTATTACGGGAGATGTGGGCACCAAT
>CAYXUO010000150.1:0-4667 GCA_964468335.1 uncultured Chryseobacterium sp.
GACGCTTGGTGATTCCATGATTCGAAAGTAGCCAAATTTGCTTAAATTTGGCCCATTCAATTCGAAAAAAAATCTATTTCTAGCATGAAACACATCAAAATTATTCAGCAGCTGCATGATCTGGGTATTACAGGTTATCAGGAAGTGGTGTATAATCCATCTTATGAAGAGCTTTTCCAGGCTGAAAACTCAGCAAAGAATCAGGGATTTGAAAAAGGCGCCCTAACTGAGTCCGGTGCTATGGCGGTTAAAACCGGTATTTTCACAGGTCGTTCCCCTAAGGACCGTTATATCGTTGAGGACGGTGAGACTCGTGATACAATTTACTGGGACGGCAAAGTAAACCTGCCTACATCTCCGGAAATTTTTGCAAGCTGCAAGTCATTGGTGATGGATCAGCTTTCCAAATCCGAGAAGATTTACGTTGTTGATGCGTTTTGTGGTACTAACCCAGATACACGCCTTAAGGTGAGATTTATTATGGAAGTGGCATGGCAGGCTCATTTTGTAACCAATATGTTCATTCGCCCTTCTAACCACGAACTGGAAAACTTTGGTACACCGGATTTTATGGTGATTAACGGTAGCAAAACTACCAATCCAAACTGGCAGGAACAGGGACTGAACTCCGAAAACTTCGTGATGTTCAACCTTACAGAAAAAATGCAGATCATTGGCGGTACCTGGTATGGTGGCGAAATGAAAAAAGGAATGTTCGCTATGATGAACTATTTCCTTCCGCTTAAAGGCATGGCATCTATGCACTGCTCTGCAAACGTTGGCGAAGAAGGAGATGTTGCTCTGTTCTTCGGACTTTCCGGTACAGGTAAAACGACCCTTTCCGCAGATCCAAAACGTTACCTTATTGGTGATGATGAGCACGGCTGGGATAACAACGGTGTCTTCAATTATGAAGGCGGATGTTATGCTAAAGTGATCGACCTTTCCGAAGAAAAAGAACCGGATATTTACAGAGCCATTAAGAGAGATGCGCTGCTGGAGAATGTAGTTGTGGACGAAAACGGTAAGATTGACTATACTGACGGATCTATTACTGAGAATACACGGGTATCTTATCCAATCTATCATATTAACAAAATTGTACTTCCTTCCAAGGCAGGTCACGCCAGCAAGATTGTTTATCTTTCTGCTGATGCTTTCGGAGTATTGCCTCCGGTGTCTGTTCTTACTGAAGACCAGGCTCAATACCACTTCCTTTGTGGCTATACTTCTAAACTGGCAGGAACTGAAAGAGGGATTACTGCACCGGAACCGTCGTTTTCACCGGCATTTGGTGAGGCTTTCCTTACCCTTCACCCAACAATGTACTCCAAGACCCTTATCGGCAAGATGAAGGAGCATGGTGCAAAAGCTTATCTGGTAAATACAGGATGGAACGGTACAGGAAAAAGAATTTCACTTAAGGATACACGCGCAATTATTGACGCCATCATTGACGGTTCTATAGACCGTGCAGAGAAAGTTACTATCCCAATCATGAACCTTGAAGTTCCAACTGCATTACCTAATGTTTCAGAAGGTATCCTGGATCCACGCGATACTTATGAGAACGCTGCCGAATGGGAAACTAAAGCAAAAGATCTTGCTGCCAGATACATCAAGAATTTTGAGCAGTACTGCGACTCAGATGAAGCCAAGAAGTTAATTCCTTCAGGACCTCAACTTTAATAAGTCAGATATCGAATTGAAAAATCCCCAAATAATTTTTGGGGATTTTTTGTGCTTAAAGATTTAGGCTTAGAAGTGCCAGGCGGTATCCTTTCATTCCGAACCCGCTTATCACTCCGTCCGTATGAGGTGCAGTAACCGATTTCTGCCGGAATTCTTCACGTTTATATATGTTGGATATATGGACTTCCACTATGGGTACTGAGATGTTTTTCAGACAGTCTGCAAGGGCGTAGGAATAGTGCGTATAGGCGCCCGGATTAATTATTAGGGCCTCATAGTCTTCAACCTGCAGTCTGTCTATCAAATCACCTTCTACGTTCGACTGATAGAACTGAATGGTATGGCCTTCAAAGTCGGCTGTAAGGCGTGCCAGCTCGTCATCCATGGTAACGGTACCATAAATACGGGGCTCCCGGCTTCCCAGCAGATTAAGGTTGGGACCGTTTACAATCAGTATATTCATATGGAAATCATTAGTGTTCAAAATTAGACATAAAAAAACTTCCGAAAAAATTCGGAAGTTACTTGGTAGCCCGTAGGGGAATCGAACCCCTCTTACCAGAATGAAAATCTGAGGTCCTAACCGATAGACGAACGGGCCAGCCTGTTTATAATTACGCTAACTTATTAACGTGTTTTGTAAGTTTACTCTTAAGATTAGAAGCTTTATTCTTGTGGATAATGTTTCTCTTAGCCAATTTGTCAACTAAAGCGATCACTTTTGGAAGTTGTTCAGATGCTACATTTTTATCCTCTTCATTTCTCAATGCCTTCAAAGCTGTTCTTGCAGTTTTGTGGTAATACTTGTTACGCAGTCTTTTCGCTACGTTCTGTCTGATTCTCTTTAAAGCTGATTTATGATTTGCCATTATTTGTCTCTCAATTGTGGGTGCAAAGATATAGTTTATTTTTAATCCCGCAAACTATTTTAAAAAAAAATTAAAAAATTTGCTTTTGTAGCCTATAGGGGAATCCTCCATTTGGTATTCTCCGTTAATACTCAGTGTTTTATGCTTGGGGCGTGGATAATCCGTGGATTTTATAAATATTTGTCCAAAATTCCACCAATCTCCGCAAGTATTGTTTCCCTGCTCTTTTTCGCTTCTTGAGCCTGTATCATTCTTTCTTCGGAAACCATCTTAATCACTTGTCCGTCGAAGATTGAATTCAGATCCAAGCTCGGAAACTTCTCTTTCATCCATAAGATGAAATCCAGAGGTATTTTCCTCTTACCGTTAAGGTAGTTTGTGATCGTTTGCTGGCTCGCACCATAGGAAGCACCTATTTCGGTGTGTGACCACTCTTGCGTTTCAAAGAACTCTTTGAATTTTTCCAGACTGATTTTCATATAGTTGCAAGTATTTGCACAAATTAACTATACAAAATGTTGTGGATACAACAGTTTGTTGTTAGATTTGCGTTAGAAATATATAACGATGGCAAAGTTAAAGCAAAATAGTATAAGTGCGGATATTCATTCGAATATTCAGAAGCTGAATGCTGTTCCCGTTCCGGACAATATTTTCTACGACTACGACAAGACTTTCAATTTCATTCAGGATAACCTTCCGCGCCAGTATGCCCGTGAGGTTGTTAATCTTTTACCTGAGGCTCATAAAGTTGATTTGAATTACATCCGTCAGGTAAAGAAGTTCCGGATTAAGAACGCGGCCATTGTAACAGCGCTTTATCGCGTGGCCCAGTTTCACAAGCTACAACAATCTTAAAAACCAATGATATGACAACAAGAACCTATCCTGGGATGCTCGACACATCCAAGGAGTATTTTACCACCGGACGGGATGTTATGATGATTCATAACGGATCCGTGAAAAAATTTGAGGATGTGTGTTCACATCCGGAGCTGCAGCAGATTATTGAATCTGAAACTGATTTGCAGGAAGTGCTTAATGAATGGCACCCGAATGACCAACTTTCACAACAAAAGGTTGTGGCCCGCTGCCGTTTTGGCGCGCTTAATTTTTCACCGGACTTTTCCGGAGGGCAGCATGTAGCAGATCACAGCGACTGTCCACACCGTGGCAGCTGCATAGGCGAGAACATCGTTTGTAAACCTGTCTCTGTGGATGGGGTACAGCTTACGGTGGAGGAACTTACAATCCTCCGGGAACTTACGGGGGACGATAAGAACACCACAATTGCCGGCAAACTGGGTTATGCCACCGGTACCTTCTTCGTACAGAAGACCAGAATTTACTCAAAGTTTAACCGATTAATCACCAAGCAGCAGATAGCTAGGATGCTTTTCCTGGAGGGCCTGTTGTAATTTTTTCTTTTTTAATCCGCCCCGTTTCGGCGGGGCTTTTATCTCGAGAATTATGACACCAGAGGAACTTATGGAAAGATACGGCAGAGTACGGCTTACCGTCATCACAGCACAGGGAAAACGGTCGCTTTTCCTGCAGGAATTAAACGAAGCCCTGAAGATCATCACATTTTACGAAAAGCAGGGAGACGAAGTAAAAGCGTGGTAAAAATCTAATCATTTAATTAAGCAAAATCATGATTGATTATCAAAAAATTATAGAGGAAAATAGAGAGTTAGAGCTACAGCGTAAAGATCTTGAAGAGGAACTGCACCGCGAGTCGGTCCGGGAGCGCGACCTAATCGAAGCTCAAAGAGAAATTGAATATTTCAAAAAACAGCATTCCCGTAAAAGGGTCACCACTGTGAATATATCAATTCTTTCATCGTATGTGCCTGACATAAATCGAAACAGACACTATCTCCGATTCTTTGTTAATGGCAAGTTTCAGAAAGGTTTTCACGTGGAAGAGCAAGCGTTGGAGACGTTAACAAATGGAGCCCAGAATGAAAAAATGGGAGACAGCTGGCATTATTTAATTTTTACAAACAAAAATAATTAGCCATGCCCACTATTAATAAAGTCCTCACACTCACCATTACACCAGAACAGTTTGTGCAGAACTGTACCGCATTGGAGCTCCAGGAA
>CAYXUO010000151.1:0-3348 GCA_964468335.1 uncultured Chryseobacterium sp.
CAAAAAAAGAAAGGATTTCCGCTCCCATCGCTCACGCAGGGAAATAATCTGTTCTGAACGTGGGTACATTTGCACGGAATTTGAAAGCAGAACCATTTTATTTGAGCATGAAAATCAATACCGAGAAAAACATCATCATAAAGAATAATCAGACCCGCGATTTTCTCGCCGATGCTTATTATCCTGAAGGTTCAGGCAAATTACCCCTGGTAATTTTTGCACACGGCTACAAAGGCTATAAAGACTGGGGCGCCTGGGATCTGATGGCGGATAAAATTGCCGGGGCTGGATTCGTCTTTGTGAAGTTTAACTTTTCCCATAACGGAACAACCATTGACAATCCCGCCGAATTTGCGGATCTCGAAGCTTTTGCTAATAACAATTTCAGCAAAGAGATGCTGGATTATGATGCGGTGATCAACCATTTCATAGGTCATCCCCAGATTGATCCTGAGAAAGTTGGGCTAATAGGTCACAGTAGGGGTGCCGGAATTTCGGTAATTAAAGCTTTCGAAGATGAACGCGTTGAGGCAGTGGTTTCGCTGGCCGGTGTAAGCCATTTCGGATATAGGTTCCCATCAGGTGACCGACTTACGAACTGGCAGGAGTCAGGCGTCATGTATTCCGAAAACGCACGGACAAAGCAGCAGATGCCCCATTATTATCAGTTTTACGAGGATTACAGGGCCAACGAAGAACGTTTTTCGGTCCAGTACAGTACCCAGCATCTGGAAAAGCCAATGCTCATCATACAGGGTACTGATGACGCTGCGGTGAAGAATAAGGAGGCCTACCTGCTGAATGAATGGTGCAAAGGCTCAGAACTTGTTATTCTGGACGGTGCTAACCACACATTTGGAGCCACCGAACCCTGGACGCAGTCCACTTTACCGTCTGATCTGCTTACAGCAACTGATAAAATAATTGAATTTTTAAAAAATAAATTATAGATCGCCGGCGCCAATGGTTATTTTTGCAACAAACAAATAAAATATGGAATTATTCTCTCTACTCGAATTACCGAATTTTGCCGATCCGCAAATTTGGATCAGTTTACTCACGTTAACGTTTCTTGAAATCGTTCTGGGGGTAGACAATATTATTTTTATATCCATTATCGCGGATAAGCTGCCTAAAGAAAAGCAGCGTTTCGCACGGAACCTCGGTTTGGCTTTTGCCATGATTTTCCGTGTCATTTTACTTTTGATGATCAGCTGGATTATCGGCCTTAAAGAACCTGTTCTCAGCCTGGGTTGGTTTAATGAACCCGGCACTGATTTGCCTCTGGCTCTCAGCTGGAAAGATATAATCCTGCTTGGGGGCGGTATTTTTCTGATCGGTAAAAGCACCATGGAAATTCATGCAAAGATGCGTGGTCATGACGATGTTCCAAAACCAAAGTCAAGTGCTTCAAGTTTAATGACCATGATTATCCTGCAGATTATCCTCATTGATATGGTGTTCTCGCTGGATTCTATCCTGACTGCTATTGGCTTGGTAGATAATGTACTTTTAATGATTATCGCTGTGGTGATTTCTATCGGTATCATGATGGCCTTTGCGGGACCGATTTCGGCACTCATCAACAAATATCCTAGCCTGCAAATGCTGGCACTGTCCTTCCTGGTCGTAATTGGAGTTATGCTTGTGGCTGAGGGGATACATCAGCATGTAAGTAAGAACATTATTTATTCATGCCTTGCATTCAGTCTTATTGTCGAAGTCCTGAATATACGTTTCAGAGATAATCAGAAAGAGAAATACCTGAAACTGAACCCTGATCTCAATAAAGATCTCAGCATCCGTCAGGATGAAGAATAGGTGAAATTCTTAGTACAGTACCCATAAGAAAGCCGTTTCCAGCACTGGAAACGGCTTCTTTATTTATTGTTTTAGCAAACTCCAGGCTTCGGCTACCCTTTGCTCCTGAAGAAGTTTTTGTGCCGCAGTGTGCGTCTTCTCGTCGGCCGAATAGCTGCCGTCCGGCAAATCTTCGGTATTGGCAAGCATTCCAAGATCGTTACCACTGAAAACTTTGCTATACCTCACCTCTTCCGGCAGACGGTCAAAGCCGATACCTTTTGTGACAAGCGGTTTCGGTACCTCAAAAAGGTTACTTTCATTGTTGCGGGAATACCAGTTTCCGCCTAACCGCGCCACGAGGTCCAGCTTTATTTGGTCCAGGTTGCCTTCATCATTCAGATATTCCTCCCGTACGTGGATCTTGATAACCTCGCAGATCACCAGGTTTCCTGCACCGCCCTCTGTTCCCAAATGCTTAACTTCAAGTACTTTACATTCCAGATTTACCGGGCATTCTTCAATAAGTTTAGGTTTCACAAGGTCGGCATCTCTCATTGTCAGACCTGCTTTCACAAATTCATTGACTTCTTTCTCATATTCTGTGGAGGCCAGCGAAATCTGCTGCACGATATTGAAGTTTACAATACCAATGACCACTTCAGGAACCTGCAGAACATTTTCCAGCGTGTGTTTCGTGGTATTGTCGCGCACCCTTCTGGCGGGTGAAAAAATCACCACCGGCGGGTTGGAACTGAAAAGATTGAAAAAGCTGAATGGACTCAGGTTCACATTACCATCCTGATCAACAGTTGAAGCCAGAGCTATCGGACGCGGTGCTATGGCTGTTTGCAGAAGTGTCTGTAGCTGAACGCCATTGAGTTCTGTTGGAGTGATACTTTTCATTAATTACTGTATTTGTAGAAAAAATTGACGGAGATTATATCGCAGGCAAAATCTTTCCTGTTACTTCACCGAAACCTACACGTACTCCGTCTTGTTCAGCAAATCCGCGCATGATTACCGTATCATTATCTTCTATAAACTTCCTTTCTTCTCCATTTTCCAGTTCAAGCGGGTTCTGTCCGCGCCATGTGAGTTCCAGCATGGAGCCGAAAGAGCGTGGATTTTCGCCTGAAATGGTTCCGGAGGCATAGATGTCGCCAACCTCCACGTTGCAGCCGTTTACGGTGTGATGCGCCAGCTGCTGAGCCATGTTCCAGTACATATATTTATAGTTGCTCTGAGAGATTAGCGTTTCACTTCCGTTTTCTGGCTGAAGGTAGACTTCCAGATTGATGTCATAATTTTTATCACCGTCGAATTTCAGATAGTCCAGAACTTCAGGTTCCTGAACGGGTGATGCCGTACGGAACCGGTTAAGGGCTTCCAGCGTAACTACCCATGGCGAAACCGATGATCCGAAATTCTTTCCTAAGAATGGTCCCAACGGAACATATTCCCAGCTTTGGATGTCCCTTGCAGACCAGTCATTGAAAATGACCATCCCAAAAATGGCATCTTCAGCCTGAGCCGTCGTGATGCTTT
>CAYXUO010000151.1:3358-4622 GCA_964468335.1 uncultured Chryseobacterium sp.
CCATTTCTGTGTTCTTATTAACGATGAAAGCCATCTCCAGTTCAAAATCGAGTTGCTTACAGGGCCCAAACACAGGAACGTCTGAATCCGCAGGCTTCATTTGACCTTTCGGACGAATAATGTCTGTACCCGAAACTACAATAGAGGAGGCGCGCCCATGATATCCTACCGGCAGGTGCTTCCAGTTAGGCAGGAGGGCGTTCGCAGGATCGCGGAACATTTTCCCAACATTCGTGGCGTGCTCTATGCTGCTGTAGAAATCGGTGTAATTAGGTACGTGTACCGGCATCATCATCTTTACCTGATCCAATGCATAAAAGCATTCTTCTATACTTTTATTATCAGCTGAAAGTGCTGAACCCTCAAGCAAAAGTTCCTGAAGTCTGAGTCTTACCGCAGAAGTTACCGGCTTACCGAGTTCTATGAATTCGTTAAGTGTATAGGCTTCAAATATATTATCTGTAAGGCCTTCAATATCATTAAGATATCCAAAATCGTAAAGGGTAGCCAAATCAATCACCATATCCCCGATCCGGGTAGCACATGCGATATATTCCTGACCGAAAACCGCTACTCCGAACGGAATATTATAGATAGAGAAGTCCGAATTTGCAGCGTATTTTATAAAAGATGTCATAGTGTATCAGTTAAAGAAAAGGTTCCAAGTAATAAATCTCTTTATACTTCGGAACCTTTATGTGTTATGTTAATTATTTTTTAGTTGGACCGGGATCCTCTGTCCAGTATTCGCCCGTGTGAATGTCCTTCAGGTAAAGTACTTTATCGCGAACAACCAGCTGCAGCGTCTTAGTAAGCGGCAGTCCTATTCTTTCGCCTTCCAGTTTATCTGCCCGCAACGAGATCATATTATGCGTGGTACGCACGATATCCCCAGAGAAGACATTGGATGATGACTGGCCGGTCTGCTTGTCATCAAATACTTCAACGAAGGTCAGCTGGTCGCCGGTAATTGAAATGAAATTGCGTTCGGTATGATCGGTAAAATCTTTAATCAGGACAAATCTTTTACCGTCTACTGTAATTTTGCTCAGATCTTTATTGGCGTTGCGGCGCTCGGCAGTGCGGTCCAGAATTTTATTCATGGTTGCAAACTGGGCCTGCACTGAGACTGCAAAAAGCAACGCTACTGCAACAGACAGCCTGAAAATACCTGAAGATTTATAATTCAGCATAAATTAAAGATTTCCTCTTCTTTCCTGCTCCTTTTCAAGCGCTTCGAACAAGGCCTTAAAGTTACCGGCAC
>CAYXUO010000152.1:0-4599 GCA_964468335.1 uncultured Chryseobacterium sp.
GGAAAAGCAACAAAAAGAAACCGATCACTATGATCATCAGCATATATGAAATGCCGAAAACCACCAGAAACGCCGGACCAACGACGAACAGCATACCTAGAAAAAAGAGGATAAATCTGGGGATGTTCGTACGTATGTCATTCAGAATCTCATCTGCATTAATAGCTGCGTTTCCGGTCTCACTCAACCTTTTCATGTAAAAGACAGGAAAAGTATAGCTTATAATGCTGGCGGCCAGAAAAATTACAAATACTGCTACTAAAGAAAGGCTGAGCACCAGCTGGTTCTCCAAAAAATACTCCTGTAAGAGGAAGCTGTTGCCATCTCCGGTCGCTCCTGCAATTTGTGAAAACAGCTCGCGGTAACCAATTATGAACAGAACGACCAGCAAGATAAGCAGCGGCCCATTCAGCAGAATCCAGTTTCGGAAATAGTTTCTGCCATGGTTTTTGAAGAAGCCGAAGGTGTCGGTAATGAGCGAACTAAAGTCTCTTATTTTATAAAACTGCATCAGTGGATATTTTCAATTTTCTGTAAACAATGTAAGGATAAACCAGATAGTAAAATGAAATGATTGAGAAGGTAAGCACAATTAATATCAGATTCAGCGCGGGAGGCATTTTTAATGCGTACCTGGTTATGTATCCCTCAATAATCCCGGCGATTATGGTGAAGGGTACGGTACTGAGGAAAATCTTAAATGAATTTTTAAAGCCGATTTTAAAGGAATTAAATCTGGAGTAGGTTCCGGGAAAGAGAATAGAGGCGCCCAATATAAGTCCTGCCATCGCTTCTACCACCATGCTGAAAATTTCGAATACGCCGTGCAGCCAAATACCGCGGGCGCTCTCCTGCAGTGCGTCCTGCTGATGAAAGAAATACTGAAATGTGCCCACCATGATGGAATTCTGCATAAGAATATACAATGTTCCCAATCCCCCAAATATACCGTAGATAAACAGTTTTGCGCCAACTGTGAGATTATTGACGATGATGTAGACCATCATTCCCCAATTGGAGCCCTGCTGGTATACACCCACTGCATTTTCCTGCTTTATGTTTTCAAGGGTTCTGTTCACATAATCTTCACCAAGAATGAGTTTCGCAAAATCTTTGTCATAATAAGTAGATATCATTCCGATAAGGGTAAAAAGAAAAAAGAACAGAAATGCATAACCAAGGAATCTTCGGTACTGATGCACCAAAAGAGGGACTTCTGTCAGGAAAAAATAAGTGAGCCGGTTCTTCTCCGTACGTCTCGTTTTATAGATCCTCTGAAAGATCCGGGCAGAAAGATGATTGAGATAAACGGTAGTTTTGCTCTTCGGATAATAGGTTTGTGCAAAAGAAAGGTCATTCAGAAGATTAATGTACAGTGAAGAGAGGTCGTCCGGATTTTTTTTAATCTTTCCATCCACAACCTGTTCTATTCCCAGCCATTTTTCTTTATTTTGTTTAATAAACGCCACTTCCCTCATACGAAGCTAAAATAGTAAAATTTATGTCTCAAATTGACATCACTACTTCACAAAATATCAATATTCAATACCAGGTGGCAGGTATTGGCGAAAGGATAGCCGCTTTCCTGATCGACCTGATCATTAAAATTGCTTATCTGATTGTACTCTATACTGTTCTATCCAAGTTTTTTAATCTTGAAACTTATTTCAATTCATTGGATCGGGCCTCCATTATAGCAGTACTGACATTGATTACGCTGCCTATCCATTTGTATACGTTGGTTTTTGAAAGCCTTATGGAAGGTCAGACACCCGGTAAGCGACTGTTAAAAATCCGGGTGGTGAAGATCGACGGTTACCAGGCTTCTTTTGGGGATTATATGATCCGCTGGGTTTTCCGTCTGATCGACATTATGAGTAATTCCGGTCTTGTAGGTTTAGTGTCAATGATCATCAGCAAAAACAATCAGAGACTGGGAGGAATAGCCTCAGGAACTGCAGTAATTTCGCTAAAAAACAAGATTGGTATTTCACAAACGATACTGGAGCATCTGGACGAGGGTTACGCCGGCACGTACCCCCAGGTGATGGCGCTTAATGATAACGATGTACGGATCATTAAAGAAACATTTCAGCGTGCCATGAAAACGCATGACCGCCAGATAATATCGGCCATTGCAGCCAAAATACGTGAAACCATAAAACTGGAGGCTGACCAAATAAAGCAAACGGAACAGCAGTTTATACGAACCGTAATCCGTGACTACAATCATTATACAGGAAAAGAAGTCTGACCCGGGTTATGTTTGGTATATTTATTTCATCACCGCTAGCATGAAATACACTAACAACAAATCAGGCAACGGAGGTGTTATCACCCTTGCCAATGATGAAGCAGAGATCGGAAGGGCCACCTACACCGTATTTCCGGCTGACCAGAAATTAATAATATCTTTTGTACTCGTGCATCCCCAGTTTGAAGGTCGTGGTATGGGAAAATATCTTGTAGAGGCCACTGTGGACTACGCCAGAGAGAACAACTGGAAAGTTTACCCTCACTGTTCCTATGCGCGGGCGGTGATGAACAGAATGAAAAATGTGGATGATATCCTGCTTCACCGATAAAAAAACTGTTTCATTAGCGTGAAACAGTTATTTTTATTGATAAGATTCCAGCAGTTTTCAGGAGACTGAAGCCATCAGTTCGTCAGTAATGTCCATATTGTGGTAAACATTCTGCACGTCATCATCTTCCTCAAAGCGTTCCAACATTTTCATATTTGCTTTAAACTGTTCCGCATTCACCTCCTTAGTTAAATTTGGAATTCTTTGTAATTCTGAACTTTTAGCTTCAATCGAGAGTTCATCCAGTTTGTGCGAGAGGGAACCAAAATCTTCAAATTTAGTAGTGATATACACCTCATCCTCATCCTGGTCGATCTCTTCGGCACCACCATCGATCATTTCCATTTCAAAATCATCCCAGTCCATGGTGATTGCGGCCCTGTCTATGGTGAATACCCCCTGTCGGTCGAAGAGGAAGGTTAGTTCTCCATTTTTTCCCAGATTTCCGTCAAATTTATTAAAGATAGCGCGTACATTAGCAACGGTACGCGTCGTGTTGTTGGTTGTACATTCTACAAAAAATGCTACACCACCCTGTCCGTAGCCCTCGTATGTTACCTCTTCATAATTTTCGGCATCTGCACCACTGGCCTTCTTAATGGCGCGTTCCACATTATCCTTCGGCATATTGGCACCCTTCGCATTCAGGATACACCGCCTTAATGCAGGATTTGAATCCTGGTCAGGACCGCCGGCCTTAACAGCCAGTGCGATATCCTTCCCGATTTTAGAAAATGTTTTGGCCATCTTATCCCAGCGGGCCATTTTTGATGCTTTTCTGTATTCGAACGCGCGTCCCATAGTTTTCTGATGTTTAGGCTGCAAAAATAGCTAAAAACTCAACAAAAAAAAACACCTCCGAATATCGGAGGTGCATTTTGATATATTACAAATTACTTATTAGTAATCTCTTTTCTGCATAGCATCCCAAGTAGCTGCATCAGCTGGCTTAACGATTACTTTTCTGTCTTTTTCTCTTTCAGCGTTAGAAGCAGATTCCGGTACAACAGCATCCTGCTCACCAACACCCATTGATTTAAGAGAGCTCTCGTTTACTCCTCTTGCTTCCAGAGCCTGAACAACAGATGCTGCTCTTTGTCTTGAAAGTTTAAGGTTATAAGCTTCAGAACCTTTCTTATCAGTATGACCGATAATCATAAATCTACCGTTAGCATCTTTGATGATCTGAGCAGCGTTATCAAGCTTTTCTTTAGACTCAGGTCTTAGTGTTGCTTTGTTAAAGTCGAAAAGAATGTTTTCTAGTGCTTTAGTAGCTTCGTCACTCCAAACTTCGATTGGTTTAGGACATCCGTTGTACTGAGCAAGTCCAGGAACTGTAGGACAAGCGTCATCTTTGTCTAGGATTCCGTCACCGTCTGTATCTGGCCATGGGCAACCTGCGTTTTCAGCTGGTCCAGGAACGTTAGGACAGTTATCGTCTCTGTCGATGATTCCGTCACCATCTGTATCTGGCCAAGGACAACCGTTGTTTTCAACTGGTCCTGCAACCTCTGGACATTCATCATCCTTGTCTGGAATTCCGTCACCATCAGTATCAGGACATCCCTGGAATTCTGGTAAACCTGGAGTATCCGGGCAAAGATCGTCTTTATCCAGGATACCATCCTTATCTCTGTCTCTCTGTCCGAATCTGAACAATAGGGAAGCAGAAGCCTGCCAGAAGTTAGGTACGTTGGAACCGTCGTTGAACGGAGTAGCAACATAGTCACCCTGTACACCCAGACCAAAATTCTTGGTGATCCAGAAGTTAGATCCAAGACCTACAGGAGTAGCAAAGTGGTTCGCTTTTCCCATAGCAGTACCATTGGTGTCGTAAGGAATTACGTCGTTGTTGTTAGCTGCATCTGGTGCAGGGAAACTAACACCTGAGTAATCATGTCTCAAATAGCTTGCACCAACTCTTAAATAAGGGTCAAACCATGATTCTTCGTTCCACAGAGTATTAGCCTTAAGTTGAAGACCTAAACCAGTCATCAGCATAAACTCCTTACCC